>NZ_JBHXRM010000020.1:3397-137408 GCF_042716895.1 Streptomyces sp. NPDC058653
GGGGCGGTTCGCGCTCCCCCCCGCGCTGCTCGCCGCCGGCGCGGGGGGGGGGGGGGCCCGGCGGGGGGGGGGCCCCCCCCCCCGCGGGGGGGCGCGCCGGCCCCCCCCCCCGGGGGAGGGGGTGCCCGGGGAGGGCGCGGCGGACAGGGCCATCAGGAGACGGCCTTGTCCCAGTTCTCGGCGAGTACGGCCTTGACGCTGTCGAGGTCGGCCGCCTCGGGGAACGTCGGGTCGCCCTGGACCTCGGGCAGCTTGGTCACGAAGGTCTTGTCGACGGTGCCGTCCTCGGTCATCGAGGGCAGCAGGACGGGCCTGGCGTACCCCTTCAGGAAGAGGTTCTGGCCCTCGGCGCTGTACAGGTACTCCATCCACAGGCGGGCGGCGGCCGGGTGCGGCGCGTCCTTGTTGATGGCCTGCGAGTAGTACTGGGCGTACACACCGTCGGTCGGTACGGCGACCTGCCAGTCGACGCCCTTGCCCTTGAACTGGTCGGCGTAGCCGGCGTTCAGATAGTCCCAGTCGATCGAGATGGGCGTCTCGCCCTTCTGGACCGTGGCCGGGGTGGACTCGACGGGGATGAAGTTGCCGCTCTTCTTCAGCTTGCCGAAGTAGTCGATGCCGGGCTGGATGTCGGTGAAGCCGCCCTTGTTGGCGAGCGACGCCGCGTACACACCGCCGAAGGCCGAACCGGACTTGTTCGGGTTGCCGTTGAGCGCGACCTTGCCCTTGTACTCGGGCTTGAGGAGATCCGCGAAGGTGGTGGGGCAGGTCTTGACGCGCGAGGCGTCGCAGCCGATCGAGATGTACCCGCCGTAGTCGTTGTACCAGAGGCCGTTCGGGTCCTTCTGGGCGGCGGGGATCTTGTCGAAGGACGCCACCTTGTACGGGGCGAAGAGCCCTTCGGCGGCGCCGCTGCGGTCGAAGGGGATGCCGAGGTCGACGACGTCGGGGGCGCGGTCCTGGCCCTTGCGGGACTTGATGGCGTTGATCTCGTCGGCGCTGGCGGCGTCCGGCGTCTCGACCTCCACCTCGACCTTGTACTTCGCCTCGAAGGACTTGATGATCTCGCCGTAGTTCGCCCAGTCCGGCGGCAGGGCGATCGCGTTGAGCGTGCCCTCCTTCTCGGCCGCGGCGACGAGGTCGTCCAGGGAGCCGAAGTCCGCGACGGACGCGGCGGCGCCCGCCTTCACACCGCCGGCCGTGTCGGCGTCGGCGGACGTGTCGGACTTGGCGCCGCAGGCGGTGAGCGTGGTGAGTGCGGCGGTACTGAGCGCGAGGGCGGCGACGAGCCGGCCGTTCGCACGCATGCGTATACGGGTCACGCGGGGACTCCCGGAAGCGATGAGGGTGGAGGTAAGGACTCAACTTGTTCATACAAGCTGGGATCAGTTCGCCCGGTGCGGATGACCGGTGGATGAACGGACGATGGCCGTTCCGGCACGGCCCGTGGAAGACGAAAACACCCACAAAGCACCTGATCGGCACAGGATTTCAGGAGGGTGGAGAGCGAACGCGCGGGAACGGGTACGGTGCCTGGAGGCATCCGCGTACAGGCGTACGTGTGCACAGCCGGTCCGGCTGACCGACCGGACCGGAACGACAGGCACGACGGGGTACGACGGCAGGGCGGGCACAGGGCATGGCGGCAGCACCGACACCGATCGGCACCGGTCGTCCCGGGGGGAGCAACGGCGTGGGAAATCCGGCGGGTTCGCGCTATCTGGAGATCGCGGAGGCGCTGCGGCAGTCGATCCTCGACGGGGAGTATCCGATCGGCGCGCGTCTGCCGTCCGAGAGCGATCTCGCGGCCCAGTGGTCCGCCTCGCGCGGCACGGTCCGCCAGGCGGTGGGACTCCTGGCGTCCGAGGGCCTGATCGGCTCACGCCAGGGGGCGCGCCGGGTCGTTCTGCGCCAGGAGCGGCGGCACAGCTTCCAGCAGCTCAACAGCTTCGCGCAGTGGGCGCGGGCGATGGGCAGCGAGGTCGCCAGCCGCATCCTGACCCGTACGACCCGCCTCGCCACCGCAGAGGAGACGGCCCGCCTCGGCATCGCCCCCGGCAGCGAGGTCCTCGACGTCCTGCGGCTGCGCCACCTCGACGGCGAACCGGTCCTCGTCGAGCGCACCGCGTACACGGACTGGGTGGCCCCCGCCGTCCGGGCCCTGCCCGAGGACTGTGTGTCGATCATGGACAGCATCGCGGCGGAGGCGGGCATAGTCGCCCACTACGGCGAGCATCTGATCGACGCGCTCGCGGCGGGCAGCGAGGACGCCCGGCTGCTCCAGGTCCGCAGGGGCAGCCCGCTGCTCCGTCAGCGCTATCTCACGTACACGGCGGCGGGCCGCCCCATCGAGTGGACCGACGACCGCTACCGGGCGGGCACCGTCGCCTTCAGCGTCTCCAACTCGGCTGCCGCGGCCCCGCTTGAGCGCCACGCGGCGCCGGGGGTCGCCGGCCGTTGACCGGACCTTCGGCGGTGTCGGCGCCGGAAGGTGAGGGGCGCCGAAAGGCGGGGGCGGCGGTCGACTTTCGTCCGTACGGCGGGGGCCGGCGCCTGCCTAGGCTGTCGGCCATGAACCGAACTCGCCGCAGAGCGGCCGCAGTTGTCCTCGCCCTCGTCCTTCCGCTGTGCGCCTCCACCCTCGCCCGGGCGGCCCCGTCGGCCACGGCGGTGCCCGCCCCCGACCGGGCGGCCCCGTCGGCCACGGCGGTGCCCGCCCCCGACCGGGCGGCCACCGCGCTCCAGATCCCGCGCCCCACCGGCCCGTTCGCGGTCGGGCGGGACATTCGCCATCTCGTCGACGACGAGCGCCGCGACCCGTGGGTACCCACCGCCGGCGCGCGCGAGCTGATGGTGTCGATGTACTACCCGGCCCGCCGGGACGGCTCCGGCACCCGCGCCCCGTATCTGACCGCGGCGGAGGCCCAGGCGCTCCTGAAGAGCCAGCAGCTCGAAGGCGTCGTCGACGTGGAACGGGTCACCGGCACACGGACCAACGCGCGCACCGGCGCACGCCCCGTCGACGGCACGCACCCGCTGGTGGTGCTCTCCCCCGGCTTCAGCCTCACCCGGGGAACCCTCACCACCCTCTCGGAGGAACTCGCCTCCCGCGGCCATGTGGTGGCCCTGCTGGACCACGCCTACGAGTCGTTCGGCACCAGCTTCCCCGGCGGGCGCACCCTCACCTGCGTGGCGTGCGACACGGTCGAGGCGGCCCCGACGGACGAGGCCTCACGCGAGCGGCTGGCCAGGGCCGCCGCCGACCGGGCTGCCGACATCTCCTTCGTCGTCGACGAACTGACCGAGCGCCCGGCCCCCGGAAAGCGCGCCTTCTGGCGGCACGCGGCGATGATCGACCCTCGGCGCGTCGGCGCGGCGGGCCACTCGCTCGGCGGCAACGCCTCCGCGCACGCCATGACCGTCGACCGCCGTATCCGCGCGGGTGTGAACATGGACGGCACGTTCTTCCAGCCGGTCCCCGCCACCGGCCTCGACGGGCGCCCCTTCCTGATGCTCGGCACGCTCGAAGGCCACGCCCCCACCAGTACGGACACCACCTGGCCCACCACCTGGGCCGCCCTGGACGGCTGGAAGCGCTGGCTCACGGTCCGCGACTCGGGCCACTTCACCTTCATCGATCTGCCGGTCCTCGCCGCCCAGCTCGGCATCACCGATCCCACGGCCCCGCTCCCCGGCGACCGCTCGGGCGAGATCACCACGTCGTACGTGGGCGCCTTCTTCGACCAGGAGCTGCGGGGCGTCCACCAGCCCCTGCTGGACGGCCCGTCGGCGGCCGACCCCGAGGTCACGTTCCAGAACCCCTGACCGGCCCCTCGTACGCCGGACCCGGCCGGGGCGAGCGCGCCGGCCGGGTCCACGGCGCGCGCCGGCGGGCTCAGCCGCCGGAGGTGTCCAGTTCCGCCTCCGCGCCGATGCCCGCGCAGTCGTACGGGTCCTTCAGCCAGCCGTCCGGGAGGACCACGCGGTTGTTGCCCGACGTCCGCCCGCGCGGGCCGTCAGCGCCGTCCGGCCACGGCTGGTCCAGGTCCAACTCGCCCAGCAGCGAGTCCAGTTCGGCGAGCGACGAGGTGATCGCGAGCTTCTTGCGCATCTCGGAGCCGACCGAGAAGCCCTTCAGGTACCAGGCCACATGCTTACGGAAGTCGATCACCCCGCGCGCCTCGTCGCCGATCCACTCCCCCAGCAGTTCCGCGTGCCGGCGCATGACCCCGGCCACCTCGCGCAGCGCCGGCCGGGCAAGCTCCCCCGTCCCTTCGAAGGCCGCGACCAGATCGCCGAAGAGCCAGGGCCGGCCGAGACAGCCGCGGCCCACGACCACTCCGTCGCACCCGGTCTCGCGGACCATCCGCAGGGCGTCGTCCGCCGACCAGATGTCGCCGTTGCCGAGGACGGGGATCTCCGGGACATGCTCCTTGAGGCGCGCGACGGCGTCCCAGTCGGCCGTGCCGCCGTAGTGCTGGGCGGCCGTCCTGCCGTGCAGGGCGATCGCCGTCACGCCCTCCTCGACGGCGATCCGGCCCGCGTCCAGATAGGTGAGGTGATCGTCGTCGATGCCCTTGCGCATCTTCATGGTGACCGGCAGGTCCCCGGCGTTGGACACGGCCTCGTGCAGGATCGCGCGCAGCAGGGGCCGCTTGTACGGGAGCGCCGAGCCGCCGCCCTTACGGGTGACCTTGGGGACGGGGCAGCCGAAGTTCAGGTCGATGTGGTCGGCCAGGCCCTCGTCCGCGATCATGCGGACGGCCTTGCCGACGGTGACCGGGTCGACGCCGTACAGCTGGATCGAGCGCGGTGTCTCGGTCGCGTCGAAGCGGATGAGCTGCATCGTCTTCTCGTTGCGCTCGACCAGCGCCCGCGTGGTGATCATCTCGCTGACGAAGAGCCCCTTGCCGCCCGAGAACTCCCGGCACAGCGTCCGGAACGGCGCGTTGGTGATCCCGGCCATCGGCGCGAGCACCACGGGCGGGCGCACGGTGTACGGGCCGACGGCAAGAGACTGGGGGCCGACGGCGAGGGGGCCGGGGCGGGCCGGGGACGGGGCGAGCGGAGCGGTCATCCGTCCATTGTCGCGCATGGCGCGGGAGGGCCGTCGGGCGCCGGACTTACCATCGCCCCATGCCCCTCCCCCGCCCCGCGTCGTGGTCGAAACCGTCCGAGGAGTCCGTGGAGGAGTTCGGTCCCCGCCGCCGCAAGGTGATCCTGGGGACCTGCTGCATGAGTCTGCTGATCGTCAGCCTCGACGCCACGGTGCTCAATGTCGCGCTGCCGTCGATGCAGCGGGACCTGGACACCACGGTCGCCGGCCTCCAGTGGACCCTGGACGCGTACACCCTGGTCATCGCCTCGTTGCTGATGCTCGCGGGTTCCACTGCCGACCGGGTCGGCAGACGGCGGGTCTTCAAGACCGGTCTGGTGATCTTCACGCTCGGCTCGCTGCTGTGCTCGCTCGCGCCGAATCTGGAGTCGCTGGTCGCGTTCCGGGCGCTTCAGGCGATCGGCGGTTCGATGCTCAACCCGGTCGCGCTGTCCATCGTCACCAACACGTTCACCGATCCCCGGGAGCGTGCCCGGGCGATCGGGATCTGGGGCGGGGTCTTCGGTATCTCGATGGCGGCCGGGCCGCTCATCGGCGGGCTGCTGGTGGAGACGATCAGCTGGCGCGCGATCTTCCTGATCAATGTGCCGATCGGGATCGCGGCGTACCTGCTGACCTGGCGGTACGTCCCCGAGTCACGCGCGGCCAAGCCGCGCCGCCCCGACCCGGTCGGCCAACTGCTGGTCATGGCCACCCTCGGCACCCTGACGTACGCGATCATCGAGGCGCCGGCGGCCGGCTGGACGTCACCGCTGATCCTGAGCGCCATCGGGGTCACGGTGTGCTCGCTGACGGGGCTGCTGCTGTACGAGCCGAGGCGCGCCGAGCCGCTGATCGATCTGCGCTTCTTCCGCAGCGCGCCCTTCAGCGGGGCGACGGTCATCGCGGTGTGCGCGTTCGCGGCCCTCGGCGGCTTCCTGTTCATGAACACGCTCTACCTCCAGAACGTGCGGGACCTCTCCGCGCTGGGCGCCGGTCTCTACATCCTGCCGATGGCCGCGCTCGTCCTCGTCTGCGCTCCGCTGTCGGGCCGGCTCGTGGGCTCGTACGGGGCGCGTGTACCACTGCTGATCGCGGGCCCGGCCCTCACGGTGAGCGGACTGCTCTTCGCGGTCTTCGAGGCGGAGACACATCTGGGCTCGCTGTTCGTCGGATACGTGCTGTTCGGCATCGGGTTCGGGATGGTGAACGCCCCGATCACCAACACGGCGGTGGCCGGGATGCCGCTGGCCCAGTCGGGAGTGGCCGCCGCCGTCGCGTCGACCAGCCGGCAGATCGGGCAGACGCTGGGCGTCGCCGTCATCGGGGCGGTGCTCGCGGCGGGCGCGGCGTCGCCCACGCGGCGCGGCGCGGTCGACCAGGCGGGTTTCGTCGTCGCGAGCCGGCCCGCGTGGTGGATCATCACCGGGCTCGGTGTGGGCGTGCTGGTGATCGGCGCGCTGACGAGCGGGGAGTGGGCACGGGGTACGGCGCGCCGGAACGCGCGACGGCTGGAACCGGCGTCGGAGCCCGGCTCGCCGGACTCCGGAAGCTGACCCGGCCCGCCGACGCGGTCAGCCGCGCGCGTGCGTCAGCTGGTGAAGCCGTTCCAGCCGCTCGCGGGACACCTCGTCGGCGGGCACGTAGGAGACCAGACGGCTGCCCGCGCCCGGGCTCAGCCAGAGGTTGGTGTGCTCCAGACTCAGCTCGCCCACACTCGCGTTGACGAACCGCTTCGTCCTGGAGCCCATGGCGACCACCTCGTGCCGCTCCCAGATCTCGCGGAACTCGGGCGACGCCGCCCGCAGCCGCGCGAGCAGCGCCTTCCAGGCGGGCTCCGCCAGATGCTCCGCCATGTCGGCGCGGAAACGGGCCGCCATCAGCCGGACGGTCTCCGCGCGATTGCCGAGGGAGGACTGCCACTGTTCATTGGTGAAGGCCAGCCAGAGGCAGTTGCGGTCCTCCGGCGGCAGCGAGTCGAGGTCGCAGAGCATCGTGCTGTACGTGCGGTTGTACGCCAGGATGTCGTAGCGCCCGTTCTGTACGCACGCGGGGAACGGGTCCAGCCGCTCCAGCATCAGCCGCACGGCGGGGGTGATGGTGGGGCAGGGCGTTCCGGGGGCCGGGTCGACGGCGCCCGCCAGCGCGAACAGATGGGAGCGCTCGCTGGGGTCGAGGAGCAGCGCGCGGGCCAGCGCGTCGATCACCTGGGCGGAGACCTGGATGTCGCGGGCCTGCTCCAGCCACGTGTACCAGGTGACGCCGACGGCGGACAGATGCGCGACCTCCTCGCGGCGCAGGCCCGGGGTCCGGCGGCGGCTGCCGCGCGGGAGCCCGACCTGCTCGGGGACGATGCGCTCGCGCCTGCTGCGGAGGAAGCCCGCGAGCTCGTGCCGTCGGATGTCCGGTTCGCGGACCACAGTGGTCATGGAGTCAGTCTCTCCTTCACCTCAGCCCATTACCAGGTACTTCCGCTACCAGGATAAAGAGACTCTGGTACCAGGCTGCGCGCTGAACGATCGTCGACGGGGTGAGTAGAACATCCGCACCTCTCTCCACACCCGCCTCGACCTCCTCCCCCGCGACGGCGGCGCCCACCACGGCCGCCGTCCACGACCACGGCTCCGTGCTGGGCCCGCTCGGGCTGTTCACCGTGCTTCTGGGCGCCGCGCTCCCGCTGATCGACTTCTTCATCGTGAACGTCGCCCTGCCCACCATCGAGCACGACCTGAACGCGGGCCCCGCCCTGCTGGAGCTGGTGGTCGCCGGCTACGGCCTCGCGTACGCCGTCCTGCTCGTCCTCGGCGGACGGCTCGGCGACATGTTCGGCCGCCGGCGCCTCTTCATGGCGGGCATGGCCGCCTTCGGACTCACCTCGCTCGCCTGCGGCCTCTCGCCCGACGCCTGGACACTGGTCGGCGCCCGCGTCGCCCAGGGCGCCGCCGCCGCGCTGATGCTGCCGCAGGTGCTGGCCACCATCCAGTCGGCGACGTCGGGACACCGCCGGGCGAAGGCGCTGAGCCTGTACGGCGCCACCGCCGGGCTCTCCATGGTCGTCGGCCAGATACTCGGCGGTGTGCTGGTGGCCGCCGACATCGCGGGCAGCGGCTGGCGTGCGATCTTCCTGGTGAACGTGCCGATCGCCCTCGCGGGGCTCCTGCTCGCCCTCCGTACGATGCCCGAGACCCGCTCCCAGCGCCCCGCGCCCATCGACGTACCGGGCACCGTGCTGCTCGCCGTCGCGCTGATGACGCTCCTCGCTCCGCTCACGGAGGGCCGGGCGGCCGGCTGGCCGGCCTGGACCTGGGTGTCGCTGGCCGCCTTCCCCGTCGCCGCGCTCGCGTTCCTCGCCGTGGAGCGGCGGGCCGACCGGCAGGGCCGTACGCCACTGGTGCCGCCGAGCCTGTTCGCGCTCGTCTCGCTGCGCCGGGGGCTCGCGCTCGTGCTGCCGTTCTCGATCGGTTTCGGCGGCTTCATGTTCGTCATCGCGATCGCCATGCAGCAGGGGCTGCGGATGAGCGCCGTCACCTCGGGAGTGGCGCTGGTGCCGTGCGCGGTGGCGTTCTTCTTCGCCACGCTGGCCGGGCCCCGGCTGGTACGGCGGTACGGCAGCCTCGTCGTGACGGTGGGCGCGGTGCTCCAGGCGGTCGGTATCGGGCTGCTGGCGTTCACGGTCTGGCGGGACTGGCCGTCGCTCGGGACGCTCGCGCTGCTGCCCGGCACCGCGATCGCGGGATTCGGCCAGGGCCTCCAACTGCCGGTCATCTTCCGGATCGTGCTCTCCGAGGTACCCCCGGAGCGGGCGGGTGTGGGCGGCGGCGTGATGATCACGACCCAGCAGTCCGCGCTGGCGCTCGGGGTGGCGACGCTCGGCTCGCTCTTCCTGAGTCTGACGGAGAGCTCCGGGATGGGCACGGCCCTGACCGTCACGCTGCTGGTGCAGCTGGCGGCGATCGTGGCGACCGGGCTGCTCAGTCTGCGGCTGCCGCGTGAGGTGAGGTGACGGACGCGGCGACGGCCCGGACCACCGAGGTGGTCCGGGCCGTCGTCGTGATGTATCAGTCGGAAGTGCCGGTCAGGACGGCCGGTCAGGACTGGGCGGCGGGCCCTTCGGCCGAGCCGGCCGTGTCCGTCGAGTCGGTGGCGCCGGCGCCGTTCGCGGTGTCTTCCCCGGACTCCGGCTCCGTACCGGTCGCCCGCTCGCGCATCTTGCGCACGAGCTCCTGCTTCTTGTCCTCGGCGACCTTGCGGTCGGCGTTCCGGGTGGGGCCGTTGCCCTGCTGGTCGGCGCGGGACAGCTTCTTTCGCTGTCCGCCCACGCCGAGAAGGTTGTTCCGGCTTTTTGCCACGGGTTCTCCCGAATTGGTGAAGGCGAAGTGATCTGCGGATGCGTCTGGTGAGAGGCGGACCGTGACCGCCGCGTTCTCACTCGTAGATCTGGAAGAACATGCCCGAGACGCTACCACCGGGCGGGTGGCGCCCGTCACCTCATTTCCGCCGGCCCGGCACCGGCCCGGCACGGGCACCGCGCCGCCCGGCCCCGGCCCGGCGACCGCTTCCGGCCGGCTCCGCGACCGTCCTCAGCCGTTGCCGGTCACCGTCGGATCCACCGTCGCCTGGTGCGCCTCGCCGAGATGTTCCTCCGCCTTGAGCCACGGCAGGAACTGCGCGTTCTTGCTCCAGCCGCAGGTGTCGCAGGTCAACTCCCGCTGGATGCCCGCCTTCTGGACATGGACGACATGCTCGCGGCCGTGCTGGTCCCATCGGCTTACTTTGCTGCTGGTCGTGGGCGGCATGGGTGCCTCCTGTTGACGAATGCGGCCACAGAGCAGTGTGCGACGAAGCCCCCGGCTCCGTCACGGAACCGGGGGCTTCGAGCCACGACCGTAATCAGCAGCCGAGCAGCCGCTCACCCAGGTACCCCTGGATCTGGCTCAGCGAGACGCGCTCCTGCTTCATGGTGTCGCGCTCGCGCACGGTCACCGCGTCGTCGTCGAGGGTGTCGAAGTCGACGGTGACGCAGAACGGCGTACCGATCTCGTCCTGCCTGCGGTAGCGGCGGCCGATCGCGCCCGCGTCGTCGAACTCGATGTTCCAGTTCTTCCTCAGGTCCGCCGAGAGCCCCTTCGCCTTCGGCGACAGCTGCGGGTTGCGCGACAGCGGCAGCACCGCGACCTTGACCGGCGCCAGCCGCGGGTCGAGCCGCATCACCGTGCGCTTCTCCAGCACACCCTTCGCGTTGGGCGCCTCGTCCTCGTTGTACGCGTCGAGGAGGAAGGCCAGCATCGCGCGGCCGACACCGGCGGCGGGCTCGATGACGTACGGGGTCCAGCGCTCACCGGCCTCCTGGTCGAAGTACGACAGGTCGTGGCCGGACGCCTTGGAGTGCGCGTTGAGGTCGTAGTCGGTGCGGTTCGCGACACCTTCGAGCTCGCCCCACTCGGAGCCGCCGAAGCTGAACCGGTACTCGATGTCCGCCGTGCGCTTGGAGTAGTGGGAGAGCTTCTCCTTCGGGTGCTCGAACCAGCGCATGTTCTCCTCACGCAGGCCCAGGTCCCGGTACCAGTTCCAGCGCTGCTCCATCCAGTAGTCCTGCCACGTCTCGTCCTCGCCGGGCTTGACGAAGAACTCCATCTCCATCTGCTCGAACTCACGGGTGCGGAAGATGAAGTTGCCGGGCGTGATCTCGTTACGGAAGGACTTGCCCATCTGCGCGATGCCGAACGGCGGCTTCTTGCGCGATGTCTGCTGCACCTGGGCGAAGTTGGTGAAGATGCCCTGCGCGGTCTCGGGACGCAGATAGGCGACCGAGCCGGAGTCCTGCGTCGGGCCGAGATGCGTGGAGAGCAGACCGGAGAAGGACTTGGGCTCCGTGAAGGTGCCCTTGTTGCCGCAGTTGGGGCAGTTGATGTCCTTCAGGCCGTTGGCCGGCGGCTTGCCGTGCTTCTCCTCGTACGCCTCCTCCAGGTGGTCGGCGCGGTAGCGCTTGTGACAGGAGGTGCACTCGGTCAGCGGGTCGGTGAACGTGGCGACATGGCCCGAGGCCACCCAGACCTCGGGAGCCAGGATCACCGACGAGTCGAGACCGACAACGTCCTCGCGCGAAGTGACCATGTAACGCCACCACTGGCGTTTGATGTTCTCCTTCAGCTCGACCCCGAGCGGCCCGTAGTCCCAGGCGGCACGCTGACCGCCGTAGATCTCGCTGCATGGGTAGACGAAGCCACGGCGCTTGCTCAGGTTGACGATGCTGTCGATCTTGTCGGCGGCCACGGTGCTCTCTTCATTACGACGGCGAACGGCGAATGCCTCAGATTAGCGGCGGGCGCACCCCCTGTATCAAATCGGTATCCCGAGGTGGCGCTCACCACCTCTTGTTGACAATCGTTTCCACTTTTGTTGAAAATGACTGTCATGAACATACGACGCCTGATACCCACCGCCGCGCTGGCCGGCTCCGTCACCCTCGGCCTGGTCGCGCTCTCCGCGTGCTCCCCGTCCGACGCGTCCGACGGCGCCGGCGGAGCCGCCGAGAAGAGCGGCGACAAGCTCGCGGTGGTCGCGTCGTTCTACCCCATGCAGTATCTGGCCGAGGAGATAGGCGGGTCCCACGTCGACGTCTCCACCCTCACCAAGCCCGGTGTCGAGCCGCACGAGCTGGAGCTGGGGACCCGGCAGGCCGCGCAGCTCGGCGAGGCCGACTACATCCTCTATCTCAAGGGCATCCAGCCCGCCGTCGACGAGGCGATCACCGCCGCGGGGGTGCCGAACACCGTCGACGCCGCCTCGCTCACCACGCTGGAGAAGCACGGCTCGGAGGTCGGCCACGACCACGGGGACGAGCACGGCGAGGAGCACGGCGGTGAGGAGCACGCGGAGGAGGACCACGCCCACGAGGGCGAGGCCGGTACCGACCCGCACATCTGGCTCGATCCCGTGAAGTACGCGGAGGTCGCCAAGGGCGTCGGCGCCTCGCTGGAGAGGGCGGACCCGGACAACGCCGCCGCGTACCGGAAGAACACCACCGACCTGGTCGAGCGGCTCACCACCCTCGACTCCGCCTTCGCGCAGGGTCTCGCCGGCACCTCCACGAAGACCTTCATCACCACGCACTCGGCCTTCGGCTATCTCGCCGAGCGCTACGGTCTCACGCAGGAGTCCATCGCGGGCCTCTCCCCCGAGTCCGACCCCAGCCCCGCGCGGATCAAGGAGCTGAGGTCCATCGCGGCCAGGGAGAAGGTGGGCACGGTCTTCTTCGAGACGCTCGTCAGTGACAAGACGGCGAAGACCGTCGCCGCCGACAGCGGTCTGAAGACCGATGTCCTGGACCCCGTCGAGGGAATCACGGAGAAGTCGAAGGGCGCTGACTACGTCGAGGTCATGAAGTCCAACCTCGCCGCGCTGGAGAAAGCCCTCGGCGCGAAGTGAACCAGCCGACCGGAGCAACGGAGGTACGGGAGATGGCGACGACGCAGACCGGACAGGCGGAACCGGCCGCGAGGCAGGCGCCGAAGGAGGCGGTGAGGGAGGCCGGGAGCGCGCCGGAGAGCCCCCCGGCCGACGGCCCCACACCCTCCCCCGCGCCCGCGCCCACCGTCATGTCGCTGCGCGGCGCCACCGCCACGCTCGGCTCCCGACCCGTCCTGCGCGGTGTCGACCTCTCGCTGCGGCGCGGCGAGGTCGTCGCGCTGCTCGGCGCCAACGGCTCCGGCAAGTCCACCGCCGTACGCTCCGTGATCGGCCAAGTCCCCCTCACCGGCGGCGAGGTGACTCTCTTCGGCACCCCGCTGCGGCGTTTCCGCGACTGGTCGCGCGTGGGCTACGTGCCCCAGCGCACCACGGCCGCGAGCGGCGTACCGGCCACCGTCCGCGAGGTCGTGGCCTCGGGGCGGCTCTCCCGTACGGGCCTGCTGCGCTGGCCCACCAAGGCCGACCGGGCCGCCGTCCAGCGCGTCATCGAGCTGGTCGGTCTCGCTGACCGGGCGAAGGACGCGGTCGGCGCGCTCTCCGGCGGCCAGCACCAGCGGGTCCTCATCGCGCGCGCCCTCGCCGCCGAACCCGAACTGCTGATCATGGACGAGCCGATGGCGGGCGTCGATCTCACCAGCCAGGAGATCCTCGCGGCCACGCTGCGTGAGCAGGTGGCGGCCGGGACGACCGTCCTGCTCGTCCTGCACGAACTGGGCCACCTGGAGCCGCTGATCGACCGCGCGGTGGTGCTGCGCGACGGCCGCGTGATCCACGACGGCCCACCGCCCAAGGCGGTGGGGCACCACGCGCCGCCCGGCCAGGAGCCCGATCCTCTGACCAATCAGGGCTGCCACCCGCACGCGGACGGCGAGCCCCTCCGTACAGGACTGCTGACCTGATCATGGAAATCCTCGAAACCGCCCTCATGCAGCGGGCCCTGATCGCGGCCGTACTGGTCGGCGTCATCGCGCCCGCCGTCGGCATCTACCTCGTCCAGCGCCGCCAGGCCCTGATGGGCGACGGCATCGGCCATGTCGCCATGACCGGGGTCGGCCTGGGCTTCCTGCTCTCCACCAGCCCGGTGTGGATGGCGACCGTCGTGGCGATCATCGGCTCCATCGCGATGGAGCTGATCAGGGCGTACGGCCGTACGCGCGGCGACATCGCGCTGGCCATGCTCTTCTACGGCGGTATGGCGGGCGGCGTCCTGCTGATCAATCTCTCGCCGACCGGCTCCAACGCCAACCTCAGCTCCTATCTCTTCGGCTCCCTCTCCACCGTCTCCGAGGCCGACCTGGACGCCATCTGGGTCCTGGCGGCGCTGGTCGTGCTGGTGACGGTGGGGCTGCGGCGGCAGCTGTTCGCCGTCAGCCAGGACGAGGAGTTCGCACGGGTCACCGGGCTGCCGGTGCGCGCCCTGAACCTGCTCGTCGCGGTCACGGCGGCGGTGACCGTCACCGTCGCGATGCGCGTCGTGGGCCTGCTGCTCGTCAGCGCGCTGATGGTGGTGCCGGTGGCCGCCGCGCAGCAGATCACCCGGTCCTTCGCCGTCACCTTCGTCCTGTCGGTGGTGATCGGCACGGCGGTCACGCTGGCCGGCACGGTCACGTCGTACTACCAGGACGTACCGCCCGGCGCGACCATCGTGCTGCTGGCCATCGGCGTCTTCCTCGTCCTGACCGTGCTCGCGACACCACTGGCGAGACGGCGGGCACGGGCGTCGCGGTCGGCGGAGGACGGACACCCCGTGACGCAAGGACCGGCCGGAGCGCCGGAGCCGGAGAGTCCGCCGGTTCCCGCCATGCGGGGGCCGTCGGACGAGGCCACGGCCTGACACGAACTGGCAGAATGACCCGACAGAGCGATTCCGGGCAGAAGTATTGGAGGCACCCGTGACGACTGCGCCTGGCGGTGGGGCGAGCGCCGCCCCCGTACGCGGCCGATCGACCCGGCAGCGTGCCGCGGTGGCCGCCGCGCTGGACGAGGTGGACGAGTTCCGCAGCGCGCAGGAGCTTCACGACATGTTGAAGCACCGGGGCGACTCGGTCGGTCTGACGACGGTCTACCGCACGCTCCAGTCGCTGGCCGACGCGGGCGATGTCGACGTACTGCGCACGAACGACGGGGAGTCCGTCTACCGGCGCTGCTCGACCGGTGATCACCACCACCATCTGGTCTGCCGGGTCTGCGGCAAGGCCGTCGAGGTCGAGGGACCGGCCGTCGAGCAGTGGGCCGAGACGATCGCGGCCGAGCACGGCTTCGTCGCGGTGGCCCACACGGTGGAGGTCTTCGGCACGTGCGCGGAGTGCGCCTCGGGGAACGGTCCCGGGGCGGCGGCCCCCGCCGGTCAGGACGTCTCCGACCGCTGACCGGAGCGGGTCGGCCCGTGAGGCCGCCCCGCCCCGGAACCTCCTACACGCCCTCGCTCCCGTCCCTGCCCGCGCCCTCGCCCGGGTGGTCCTTCTCGCTCAGCTCGCCCGACTTGTCCTGGTCGTTGGGCAGCGCGCCGCCGAAGCGGCGGTCGCGATGGGCGAATTCCAGACAGGCCCGCCACAGGTCCCGCCGGTCGAAGTCCGGCCACAGCACGTCCTGGAAGACCATCTCCGCGTAACTGCTCTGCCAGATCAGATAGTTGGACGTGCGCTGCTCACCGCTCGGCCGCAGGAAGAGATCCACGTCCGGCATGTCCGGGTAGTACAGATATTTCGCGAAGGTCTTCTCGTTGACCTTGGACGGGTCGAGCTTGCCCGCCGCCACGTCCGCCGCCAGCGCCCGCGCCGCGTCGGCGATCTCCGCGCGCCCGCCGTAGTTGACGCAGAAGTAGAGCGTCATGGCGTCGTTGTCCACGGTCTGCTCCTGTGCGACCTGGAGCTCCTGGACGACCGACTTCCACATCTTGGGCATCCGGCCGACCCAGCGGATCCTGATGCCGAGCTCGTTCATCTCGTCACGGCGGCGCCGGATGACATCGCGGTTGAAGTTCATGAGGAAGCGCACCTCGTCGGGCGTGCGCTTCCAGTTCTCGGTGGAGAAGGCGTACAGGGAGAGGTTCTTGACGCCCATCTCCAGGCAGCCCTTGAGCACGTCCAGCACGACGCCCTCGCCGACCTTGTGGCCCTCGGTGCGCGGCAGACCGCGCTCCTTGGCCCAGCGGCCGTTGCCGTCCATCACACACGCGACGTGCTTGGGCACCAGCTCGCCGGGGATCTTCGGCGGGACCGCACCGGAGGGGTGCGGCTCGGGGACCTTGTACTCGCGGCGGGGCCGGCCCAGGATTCCGCGTCGTGCCATGCGCTCGTGTCTCCTAATTCTTCTCTACATATCTGAGTGAGCGCAGACCGCGCTCCAGATGCCAGTGCAGATACGCGGACACCAGCCCGCTGCCCTCCCGGACATGACGAGCCTCGCACGCGTCCGCCGTCCCCCAGTCACCGGTCAGCAGCGCGCTGAGCAGACCGACCGCCTCCGGTGAGGGTACGACGCTGCCGGGCACCCGGCACTCGGCGCATATGACGCCGCCCGCCGCGACCGAGAAGAACCGGTTCGGCCCGTCGAGACCGCACTTGGCGCAGTCGTCGAAGCTCGGCGCGTAACCGTTGACCGCGAGGGAGCGCAGCAGGAAGGCGTCGAGGATCAGATGCGGGGCGTGCTCACCGCGCGAGAGCGTGCGCAGCCCGCCGACGAGGAGCAGATACTGCTGGACCGCCGGTTCGCCCTCGTGGTCGGTGAACCGCTCGGCGGTCTCCAGCATGGCCGTACCGGCCGTGTAGCGGGGGTAGTCGGTGACGATGGCGCCGCCGAACGGGGCGATGGTCTCGCTCTGCGTACAGAGCGGCAGCCCGCGTCCGACGAGTTCGCTGCCGCGTGCGAAGAACTGCACGTCGACGTGGGAGAACGGTTCGAGCCTGGCGCCGAACTTGGACTTCGTACGGCGGACTCCGCGCGCGACGGCCCGGACCCGGCCGTGGCCACGGGTGAGGAACGTGATGATGCGGTCCGCCTCACCCAGCTTCTGGGTGCGCAGCACGATGCCGTCGTCGCGGAACAGGCTCATGGGCGCCATTCTCCCGTACGGGGAGGCCGGCGGGTCCCCCGCCCCGGTTCTCCCCCGGGGGACCGTTCGCCGGGGCCCTCAGCCGGCGTCGGCGCCGGCCGTCCGGTCGTCGCGCGGTGTGACCAGCCCCGACTCGTAGGCGATGATCACGAGCTGCGCCCGGTCCCGGGCCCGGAGTTTGCCCATGATGCGGCTCACATGTGTCTTGGCGGTCAGCGGGCTGAGGCCGAGCGACTCCGCGATCTCGGCGTTGGTGAGGCCGCGCGCGACCAGGGCGAGCACCTGCCGCTCGCGGACGGAGAGACAGTCGGGGCCGCCGGCCGTCAGCGTCTCCGGGATCCGGCTGCGGGCGCTGAGTACGCGGGCGATCAGCCGCGCCGTCGGGCCCGGGGAGAGCAGGGAGTCGCCGGCCGCGACCGTCCTGATGGCGGTGAGGAGTTCGGCGGGCCGGGTGTCCTTCACGAGGAAGCCGGACGCGCCGGCGCGCAGCGCCTCCACGACGTGGTCGTCGGTGTCGTACGTGGTGAGGACGAGCACCTTGACGCCGGCGAGGTCGTCGTCGGCGGCGATCAGCCGGGTGGCCTCGATCCCGTCGGTGTCGGGCATCCGGATGTCCATGACGACGAGGTCGGCGCGGGCGGAGCGGGCCAGCTCGACGGCCTCCCTGCCGGTCCCGGCCTGGCCCACGACCTCCATGTCGGGTGCGGACTCGACGAGCATCGCGAAGGCGGCCCTGACGAGGCGCTGGTCGTCGGCGAGCAGGACACGGATCACGCTCATGCGAGGGACTCCCGTCGGGCGGTGGCGGCGGCGCCCCGGGTGGGTTCCGCGGACTTCGTGAGCCGCACGGGCTCCTTGTCGGGCCGGTCCTCCGCCACCCGCTCGCCGCGCTCCCGCAGCGGCAGGACGGCCGACACCCGGAACCCGTCGTCGTACGGTCCCGCTTCGAGCGTGCCGCCGACGCTGCGGGCCCGCTCGCGCATGCCGACGATGCCGTAGCCGGGGTCGGCGGGCACCGCCCTGCCGCCGGGTGTGCCCCCGTTGTCGGTCACGGTGACGCGCAGGGCCCCGTCCGAGGTCTCGACGCGGACCCGCACCCGCGGCGTGGGGCCCGCGTGCCGTACGGCGTTGGTGAGCGACTCCTGCACGATCCGGTACGCCGCCGCCTCGGCCACCGGGGGCACCCGTACGCCCTCCACCCGCACCGTGAGCTCCGCCTCCGCGCCCGCCGTCCGCGCGGACTCCACGAGGCCTTCGAGCGCCGCCAGATCGGGCAGGGCCCCTCCCCAGGCGCCCTCCTCGTCGCCCGTGCCGTTGGCGCGCAGCACCTCCAGCGTGGTGCGCAGTTCGGAGCGCGCGTCGCGGCAGGTCTCCGAGATGCCGTCGAGCGCCTGGGAGATGGCGGCCCGGTCCAGCCGGTCGGGGTCGACGGCCAGGACGTGCGAGGCCACCGACGTCTGGACACCGATGAGCGTGATGCTGTGGGCCAGCAGGTCGTGCAGATCGCGGGCGATCCGCAGACGCTCCTCCGCGACCCGGCGGGCGGCCTCCTCCTCCCGGGTCCGCTCCGCGCGTTCGGCCCGTTCCACGACCGCCGCGATGTATTTGCGGTAGACGCGTACGTCCATGCCGATGACGACGACCGCGATGATCCAGCCCGACGTCCGGAGCATCTTGAGGCCCAGGTCGACGTCGACGGCGAACATCACGGTGAGCGTGAGACAGACCATGCCCACACCGATCAGCGCGGCACGCATCGGCGGGGTGGTGACGGAGACGGTGTAGAGGGCGACCATCATGGCCGGTGTGGTGGCCGCGTGCGAGTAGTCCAGCGCGTGGTACGGGGCGACGAGGGCCACCATCACCAGCAGGACGGCCACCGGGTGGCGCCGCCGCAGTGCCAGGAGACCGGAGACGGCGGCGAGTATCGCCCAGCCGACGGCGTCGAGTGCCAGGCCGTCGTCGGGCACGACGAAGGCGAGCACCGCGCCCAGCACGCCGACGGCGCCGCTGACCACCACGTCCGTACGCAGTTGGTGCGGCGCGTCGAGCGGGTCGCGGTTGAGCACGGCGAAGACGCGCTCGGTGCGGCGTCCTCTGGCGGGGGTCTCTGACACGGGACTCATCCTCTCTCGTCGCACTCCGGCGCGGTACGGCCTCCGCTCCCGGAGCCGTACCGCACCGGTCGGTTCACGCCTCTCGGGCGCCGGTGCCCACCGACTCCCGCTCGCGGTCGCCCCGTTCCCCCTCGGGGCGCGGCGCGGCCGGCGGCCGGGAGAGCGCCCCCGGCCACCAGACCTTGCGGCCGAGCAGCACGCTCGCGCTGGTCACCAGATACGTCCGCACCAGGAAGGTGTCCAGCAGGACGCCCACGGCGACAAGGACACCCATCTCCGCGAGCGGGACCAGCGGCAGGGAGGCGAGGACGGCGAACGTCGCGGCGAGCACGATGCCGGCCGACGCGATCACCCCGCCGGTGCTGCGCAGCGCGCTCAGCGCGGCCTGCTCGGGCTCGGCCCCCTTCAGGGCCTCCTCGCGCATGCGGTGCATCAGGAAGATGCCGTAGTCGACGCCGAGGGCGACGAGGAAGACGAACGAGAGCAGCGGAAGCCCCGGATCGATCCCCTCGAAGCCGAGCAGCGGCTCGAAGACCAGTCCGCCGATGCCCATCGCGGCGCCCCACACGACCACGACGGCGACCACCAGCATCAGGGGCGCCACCAGGCTGCGGAGCAGGGCGATCAGGATCAGCAGGACGGCGAGGACGACGAGCGGGATGACGAGCATCCCGTCCCTCGCGCTGGTGTCGGCGAGGTCGAGCTGCTGGGCGCTGGGGCCGCCGACGTACGCCCGGTCGTCCGTCCGCTCGTGGAGGGTGGTGCGCAGCCGTTCGATGGTGGCGGTCTCGCCCGCCGACTCGGGCTCGTCCTCGGCGAAGACGGCGATCTCGGTCCAGCCGCCGCCGCTGCGGCCCCGCTGGGCGTCGGCGACACCCTCGACCGTACGGACGGTGTCCAGCGCCGCGTCGGCCCGGCCGGTCGGCGCCATGACGCTGATGGGCTGGGCGCTCTGCTCCGGGTAGGCCTCGGTCAGCCGCTGCATGGCGGTGACGGACTCGGGCCGGTCGATGAAGCTGTCGTCCTGCTTCAGGGTGCCGGGCAGATTGAGGATGCCGACGGCGAGGGCGCCGAGCAGCACCAGTCCGGTGCCGAGCACGGCGACCGGTCTGCGGGCGGCCGAGGTGCCCATGGCGGCGAAGAAGGAGCGGCGGCGCTTGACCTCGCTGCCGTAGGCGGGGATCAGCGGCCAGAAGACGCGCCGGCCGAGCAGCACCAGGACGGCGGGAAGCAGCGTGAGCATCGCGACGAGCGCGCACACGACCCCGATGGCGGCGATCGGTCCCATACCGCTGCTGCTGTTGAGGTCGGCGACCAGGAGGCACAGGAGACCGGCCGCCACCGTGCCGGACGAGGCGAGGACGGCGGGGCCGCAGCCGCGCAGCGCGGTGCGCATGGCGTCGTACGGCCGGGGGAACCGGCGCAGCTCCTCGCGGTAGCGCGAGACGAGCAGCAGGGCGTAGTCGGTGCCGGCGCCGAAGACGAGCACGGTCATGATCGCCGCGCTCTGGCTGGTGACGGTGGTGTCGAAGCCCTCCACCAGGCCGTAGACGACGGCCCGGGAGCTGATGGCGGCGACGCCGACCACGACCAGCGGGACGATCCAGAGGAAGGGGCTGCGGTAGGTGAGGATCAGCAGGAACGCGACGACAAGGACGGTCGCGATCATCAGGGTGCCGTCGATGGACTCGAAGACGGACTCCATGTCGTTCTGGAGCGCGCCCGCTCCGCCGACCTCGATGTCGAGCCCCTCGGCCGCCTCGGACCCGCTGCTGCCGCCGCCCGCCCCGCTCCCGCCGGCGTCGGTCGTGGCGACGGCCCGTACCTCCTCCACGAAGGCCTTCCGCGCCTCTTCCTTGTCCGCGCCCGGCTCGGCGGACGCGGCGCTCGCGATCGGGTACATCAGGGTCGTGCCGTCCTTCGACGGGACGCCCTCGGGCGGGGCGGTGAGTCGCTGCTCGGTGGCGATCCGGGCGAGCTGCTCGCCGGCGGTCGCGCGGTCGGCGGCGGTGAGCCCGCCGTCGCGGTGGTAGACGACGATCAGATCGGTCGTCTCGCCGCCGGGCAGCTTCGCCCGGACCTTCTCCACATGGGTGGAGTCGGCGCTCGCCGGAAGATAGTCGACGGCGCCGTCGCGCTGGACGTCGGCGAGTCTCCCGGCGAACATGGCGGCCACGGCGATCACGATCACCCACAGCCCGACCACCGCCCAGGGCAGCAGACGTCTGCGTTCGTTCTCGGCCCCCATCGCGGGCCCCCCTTCTGCACTGCCGGTCAGAGTCTGGTCCCAGCCTCGGGCCGTGCGGGGGCGGAATCGTCGCGCGTGAGGGCGAGATGGGGGTTACTGCCGGGGGTGACGGGGGCGCCCCGCTACTCCCGGGGGAGTACCGCCGGGGAAGCATCCGGCGGTGGGCTCGCCGGATCAGGGAGAGGGCGTACGGGCCGATTCGAGCAGCCGGGCCGTGTCGTCGGCGCACAGCTGCAACGCGCCGCCGACGGTGGAGAGCACGTCGCGCTCCGCCGCGCTGTAGGGCCCGTCCGCGAGGGCGATCCGGGCGGCCTGGAGCAGGATCGACTCCCGGCCCGCCGCGGCGAGGTGCGGGGCCAGCGGCTCCAGCGCCTCGTGCAGCTCGATGGCGAGCGCCGCGCCGCAGGGTCCCGGGTCGAGCAGGAAGCGCCCGGTGTCGGCGGCCAGCGCGTCCACCAGCTCCGTGAGCTGCTCCTCGGTGCAGTCCTCGATCCCGGCGGCCCTGACCGTGCCGACGGCGGTCTCCCGCACCGTACGGGAGGAGGTGCCGCCCGCGGCGAGGACGGCGAGCGCCACCGTGTGCACGGCGTCGCGGAGCATCGCGGAGAAGCGGACGGTGGTGGGGTGGTCGAGGATGTCGGTGCCGAAGTGGCCGTGGCAGGCCGCGCATTCGACGACCGGGCCGGCCTCGCCGCGGGGCACCAGCGGAACGCCGAGGACGGTGAAGCGGCGACGGCCGGTGCGCCGGCGGTAGTTGCGGTCGCCCCCGCAGTCGGGACAGAAGAACTCCCCGTCCCCGATGGTGTTCCACGCGGTCGTGATGCCGCAGATGCGCAGTTTCCTGCCGTTCGGTCCCTGGCCTGGCAGCACGTCGCGCACCTCCGTAACGCTTCGGCAACTTTGCCGCATTGACGTGATGTTAACCACAGCAACGACGCGGCGTCATTACCCCGGCGTCAGGTCGCCACGACATGGCCGAACCCCGCCCACCGCGATCGGTGGACGGGGCCCGTAAACGCTGAGGTCAGCGCGGTGCGCGATTGACCGCGGAGACGACGGCCTTCAGCGAGGCGCGTGTGGTGTTGGCGTCAATACCGATACCCCACAGCACCTTTCCGTCGATGGCGCACTCGATGTACGAGGCGGCCTGCGCGCTCGCGCCCTCGCTCATCGTGTGCTCCGAGTAGTCCAGCAGCCGGGCGTCGATCCCGACGGCGGCCAGCGCGGCGAAGAAGGCCGAAATCGGTCCGTTGCCGGTGCCGGTCAGCACGGTCTCCACGCCGTCCACGACCGCCTCGACGGTGAGGGTGTCGGAGCCGTCCTTCTCGGTGGTGGTCTGGCCGGAACGCAGCTGGATCCGGCCCCAACGGGCGCCCGGCTCCTCCGCGTTGGGCAGGTACTCGTCCTGGAAGACCGACCAGATCGCCTTGGGGGTGACCTCGCCGCCCTCGCTGTCGGTCTTCGCCTGGATGATCCGCGAGAACTCGATCTGCATCCGGCGGGGCAGGTCCAGCTTGTGCTCGTTCTTCAGGACGTAGGCGATGCCGCCCTTGCCGGACTGGGAGTTGACCCGGATGACCGCCTCGTACGAACGGCCCACGTCCTTGGGGTCGATCGGCAGATACGGCACGGCCCACTCGATGTCGTCGACCGTCCTGCCCTGCGCGGCGGCGTCGGCCTCCATCGCGTCGAAGCCCTTCTTGATGGCGTCCTGGTGGGAGCCGGAGAAGGCGGTGTAGACGAGGTCGCCCACGTAGGGGTGGCGCGGGTGGATCTCCATCTGGTTGCAGTACTCGCTGGTGCGGCGGATCTCGTCGATCTGCGAGAAGTCGATCTGCGGGTCGACACCCTGGGAGAACAGGTTCATACCGAGGGTCACCAGGTCGACGTTGCCGGTGCGCTCGCCCTGGCCGAAGAGACAGCCCTCGATCCGGTCGGCCCCGGCCATGATCGCCAGCTCGGCGGCGGCGACGGCGGTGCCGCGGTCATTGTGCGGGTGGACGGAGAGGCACACGTACTCACGGCGGGACAGGTTCCGCGACATCCACTCGAAACGGTCGGCGTGCGTCGAGGGCGTGGACCGCTCGACGGTGGCCGGCAGGTTGAGAATGATCTCGCGGCCCTCCTCGGGCTGCCAGACGTCCATGACGCCCTCGCAGACCTCCAGGGCGAAGTCCAGCTCGGTGTCGGTGAAGATCTCCGGGCTGTACTGGTAGCCGAAGACCGTCTCCGGGCCCAGGATCTTCTCCGCGTACTCGGAGACCAGCCGCGTACCGTCCACGGCGATCTGCCGCACCTGCTCGCGGGTGCCGCGGAAGACGACGCGGCGGAAGGTGGGGGCGGTGGCGTTGTACAGGTGGACGGTGGCGCGGTGGGCGCCGACGAGCGACTGGACGGTGCGCTCGATCAGCTCTTCCCTGGCCTGGGTGAGGACGGAGATGGTCACGTCCTCGGGGATCGCGCCGTCCTCGATGATCGACCGTACGAAGGCGAAGTCGGTCTCGCCGGAGGACGGGAAGCCGACCTCGATCTCCTTGTAGCCCATGCGTACCAGCAGGTCGAACATCTCGCGCTTGCGCGCGGGCGACATGGGGTCGATCAGGGCCTGGTTGCCGTCGCGCAGGTCGGTGGAGAGCCAGCGGGGCGCCTGGGTGATGCGGTTGTCCGGCCAGGTGCGGTCGGGGATGTCCACGGCCTCGTAGCGGCCGTACTTGTGGATCGGCATCCCGGACGGCTGCTGCGTGTGCGTCGCGTTGGTGAGCGGGGTGGGACGGCCGACGGCCGGTCCGGTGACAGCGGGGTCAGACATTGCGTAGGGCTCCTCGGGTGTCCGCTGGGCGGCCGACGGGGCGGGAAAACCGCATCACCAGACTCCGCGGGGAGGGGGTCGGCCTACGACTGGGGACCCTCGCCGCGGCAGCTAAGGAGAAGCAGCCCGAAACGCATGATGCTGCGCAGCGTAGCCGAGCCGGGTGTTCCGCGCGGGGCTGTATCAGTATGCGGGATCGCGGGAGGTATGGTCCAAACCCGGTCCAAAGCCTCGTTCCGAGGGATGCGGCGGCGCTTCTAGAAGCCGAGTTTGCGCAGCTGCTTCGGATCGCGCTGCCAGTCCTTGGCGACCTTGACGTGCAGATCGAGGAAGACCGGGGTGCCCAGCAGCGCCTCGATGTGCTTGCGGGACTTGGTCCCGACCTCCTTGAGCCGCTTGCCCTTGGGGCCGATGATGATCCCCTTCTGGCTCGGCCGCTCGATGTAGACGTTCGCGTGGATGTCCAGCAGCGGCTTGTCGGCCGGCCGGTCCTCGCGCGGCAGCATCTCCTCGACGACGACCGCGATCGAGTGCGGCAGCTCGTCCCGTACGCCTTCGAGCGCGGCCTCGCGGATCAGCTCGGCCACCATGACCATCTCGGGCTCGTCGGTGAGGTCGCCCTCCGGGTAGAGCGGGGGGCTCGTCGGGAGCAGCGGGACGAGAAGGTCGGCGACGAGCTCGACCTGGTCACCGCTGACGGCCGAGACGGGGATGATCTCCGCCCACTCGAAGCCGAGCTCCTTGCCGAGCTGGTCGATCGCGATCAGCTGCTCGGCGAGGACCCGGGAGTCGACGAGGTCGGTCTTGGTGACGAGCGCGACCTTCGGCGTCTTCCTGATCCCGGCGAGCTCCTTGGCGATGAAGCGGTCGCCGGGGCCGAGCTTCTGGTCGGCGGGCACACAGAAACCGATGACGTCGACCTCGGCCCAGGTGGTCCGCACCACATCGTTGAGCCGCTCGCCGAGCAGCGTGCGCGGCTTGTGGAGACCGGGGGTGTCGACCAGGATCAGCTGCGCCTCGGGCCGGTGCACGATGCCGCGCACCGTGTGGCGCGTGGTCTGCGGCCTGCTGGAGGTGATCGCCACCTTCTGGCCGACCAGAGCGTTCGTGAGGGTGGACTTGCCCGCGTTGGGGCGACCGACGAAACAGGCGAAACCGGCCCGGTGGGGGGCTTCGATCGGTTCGGCGGAAGTCTCGGGAGACGTAGGGGTACGAGCGCTCATGGCGCCCATTCTCCCCGATCGCCCCGCCCCCGCCGACCAGTCGGCCCGGAGGCCGCCCCTCCGGATGCCTCAGCCGGCGGTGACGGTCCCCCGCAGGGTCCCGTCGGGGGCGGCGAGCAGCACCGGCGTATCGGGCCCGCCGAGATCGCGCACGGCGGCCCGGTCCTCGTCGCTCGCGCCCGCCGCCTCGGTGACGACCGCGGCGGCCTCCAGGGAGGTGGCGCCGCTCGCGACGGCCATGGCGACGGCGGTGCGCAGCGCGCTGAGCCTGAGCGACTCCAGACCGACGGTCCCGGCGACATAGGTCCGCCCGTTCTCGTCCCGTACGGCGGCCCCCTCGGGGACCCCGTTCCTGACCCGCGCGCTGCGCGCCAACGTGATGATCTTGCGGTCCTCGGGGTCGAGTTCGGTGCTCTGCGTCGTCATACGCCGAGCATAGAGAGCCCGCCCGGCCGAGCGGACAGAAGGGATACCCACCGCCCGACACAGCGCGCCGCCCCTCTGACGAAGCGTGAGGCGGTTCGGTTGCGGCATGATGCGGGAGCGATAGATCACATGAACAGCGTCCCAACAAAGCATGAATTAGCCATGTCTTCTAGCTTTTGATCTCGGGTATCGTCCCGTTCCACGCGGCCGGGTCAGCTGACCAGGATCGGTGCCGCCGGGGGATGAGCGCGCTTTGCCGGGCTCCCGGGCAGGTTGTCCGAGCAAAACGAGGGAGAAGGTCATGAAGCGCATACTCATACGCTCCGGTAAGAGCCCGTTCTACGTGGCCAGCCAGCAGGAGTTCATCCAGAAGGACCTGATCGGGACGAACTCGGGGAACCTGCTCTTCAGCGACGCCGCGCACAAGATCCTTCTCACCGAGCGCACGGAGATCACCTCCAACGGGCTCAGCACCGTCCCCACGCCGGAGCGGGCGCGGCAGATCAACGAGCGGTACGACGTCTTCGTCGTCCCTCTCGCCAACGCCTTCCGGCCCTCCTTCAAGGGCGCGCTCGACAAGCTCTCCACCCTCATCGAGCAACTCACCATCCCCGTGGTCGTCGTGGGCGTCGGCGCGCAGGCGACCGAGGACTACGACACCGCGCGGCTCGCGCCCATCGAGGCCTCCGTGAAGAGGTTCGTCCACGCCGTCCTGGAGAGATCCACCTCCATCGGAGTACGCGGCGAGCTGACCGCCTCCTTCCTGGAGCGGCTCGGCTTCAAGAAGCACGTCGAGGTCATCGGCTGCCCGTCGATGTTCCTGCACGGCGACACCTTCCCCACGCCCCGCGACCCCGGCCCGATAGACGCCCACTCCCGCGTCGTGATCAACATGTCGCCCGGAGCGACGGCCGTCGGCGACATGGAGGGCATGGCCCGCCACGCGCTGGAACGCTTCCCGCACCTGCGGTACTACGCGCAGAACCTCGCCGACGCGGAAATACTCTTCTGGGGCGACACCTCCGCCGTCACCGGCCCCAAGACCCGCTTCCCCCGACGGCTGACCCACCCGCTGTTCGAGGAGAACCGCGTCAGGGTCCCCCTGGACCCCAAGACCTGGATGGACGAGCTGGCGACGTACGACTTCGTCTACGGCACCCGTATCCACGGCAACATCGCGCCGCTGCTCGCCGGCACCCCCAGCGTCGTCCTCGTCCACGACTCCCGGACCCTCGAACTCTGCCGCTACTTCGGCATACCGCACCGGATGCTCAGCGCCACGCCCGCCGACATCCACCCCCAGGACCTCTACGAGCAGGCCGACTACAGCGAGATGCTGAACGGCCACAAGGAACGCTTCGACCGCTTCGTCACCTTCCTCGACAACAACGGCCTGGAGAACACCTTCACCCACGGCGACGGCGGCGCCGCCTTCGACCTGCGGCTCGCCGCCCTCGACCTGCCGCCCTCACTCGGCGTCTGGGACGGCACCGACGACGGCTCGCTGCACTACCGCTTCAGCCGGCTGCACGAGCGTCACACCGTCACCGACCGCCGCATCGAGACCCTCACCAAGAAGAACAACGAACTCCAGAAGAAGCTCAGCGCCATGGAGCGGCGCCTCTCCGACCTGGAGAACGGCTCACCCCTGCGCATCGGCCCGGCCGTCCGCCGCCGGGTGCGCCGCCGCCTGCGGCCCAAGGGCTGACCCCACCGGCGGCTCTCCCGTGAGGTCCTGTCCGCCGGGACAGGACCTAAGGCCGGTCCAGCCGAAGACGCTCCGCCTTCGGCAGACCGGCCACCACCAGGTCGTAACTGTCCTCGATCAGCTCGCGCACCATCCGCGCGGGCAGCCCGGCGACCGTGACCGTGTTCCAGTGCCGCTTGTTGAGATGCCATCCGGGGACGATCTGCGGATGGGCCCCGCGCAGCCGGATCGCCTCGTCGGGGTCGCACTTGAGCGAGACCTGCAACGGCTCGGCGTCCAGGACCGTGAGCGCGAACACCTTGCCCACCACCTTGAACACCGAGAGGTCGGGGGAGAACGGGAACTCCTCCGTCACCGCGTTGAACTCCAGGCAGAACAGGCGCAGTTCGTCCCGCGACAACGGGCCGGCCGCCGGGGCGCTCATCGCGAGGCCGCCGGCTCCGCCGGCTCGGCGAGCACCGTCACGATCTTGTTCCGCCGGCCCGCCGGGGACTCCGCCGTCAGCCGTAGCGTACGGCCGTCCGGCAGCTCCACCAGCGCGCTGGCACCGGCGATCGGCACCCGGCCGAGCGCCTTCGCCAGCAGACCGCCGACCGTCTCCACGTCCTCGTCGTCGAACTCGTCCAGCCCGTACAGCTCGCCGAGATCCCCGATGTCGAGCCGGGCCGTGACCCGGTAGGAGTCGGTGCCGGTCTCCTCGACGGGCGGCAGCTCACGGTCGTACTCGTCCGTGATCTCGCCGACGATCTCCTCAAGGATGTCCTCGATGGTCACGATGCCGGCCGTGCCGCCGTACTCGTCGATGACGACGGCGACATGGTTGCGCTCCTGCTGCATCTCCCGCAGCAGATCTCCCGCGTTCTTCGTGTCCGGCACGAAGGCCGCCGGGCGCATCGCCGTGGAGACCAGATCGGACTCCGACTCGCGGTTGATGTGCGTCTTCCTGACGAGGTCCTTGAGATAGACGATGCCGACGATGTCGTCCTCGTTCTCCCCCGTGACCGGGATCCGGGAGAAGCCGGAGCGCAGCGCCAGCGTCAGGGCCTGGCGGATCGTCTTGTACCGCTCGATGGAGACCAGGTCCGTACGCGGCACCATGACCTCGCGCACCAGGGTGTCCCCCAGCTCGAAGACCGAGTGCACCATGCGGCGCTCCTCGTCCTCGATCAGCGACTCCTGCTCGGCGAGGTCCACCATCGCGCGCAGCTCCGCCTCGCTCGCGAACGGTCCCTTGCGGAAGCCCTTGCCCGGCGTCAGCGCGTTGCCCAGGAGGATCAGCAGCTGCGGGACCGGGCCCATGATCCGGGCCAGCGGCAGCAGTACGTACGCCGCGACGGTCGCCGTGTTCAGCGGGTGCTGACGGCCGATGGTGCGCGGCGAGACGCCGACGGCGACGTACGAGACGAGCACCATCACCCCGATCGCGACCAGCAGCGCGGCCCAGGTGTCCTGGAACTCCTCCAGGCAGACATAGGTGACCAGCACCCCGGCCGCCATCTCGCAGGCGACGCGCACCAGCAGGGCCACGTTCAGATACCGCGTCGGGTCGGCGGCGATCTGGGCCAGCCTGTCGGCGCCGCGCCGCCCCGAGCGCTCGGCCTCGGCGGCCCGGAAGCTGGAGACGCGGGCGAGCCCCGCCTCCGCGCACGCCGCCAGCCAGGCGACGACGACCAGCGCGACCGCCCCGATGATCAGTTGCGTGATCACGAGACGGTCGGCGCGGGAGAGGGACCGGTCAGGCCCTGTTCGGCCCGCCACCCGTCCACGATGGCCGCCTGGAGGCCGAACATCTCGGCCTTCTCGTCGGGCTCCTCGTGGTCGTACCCGAGGAGGTGCAGCACACCGTGGACGGTGAGGAGCTGGAGCTCCTCGTCCATGGAGTGCCGCGTCGGCGCTTCCTCGCCCTGGGTCCTGGCGACCTCGGGGCAGAGCACGACGTCACCGAGGAGCCCCTGCGGGGGCTCCTCGTCGTCCTTCACCGGCGGACGCAGCTCGTCCATCGGGAAGGACATGACGTCGGTCGGACCCGGGAGGTCCATCCACTGCATGTGCAGCTGCTCCATGGCGGCGGAATCCACCACGATCACCGAGAGCTCGGAGAGCGGATGGATACGCATCCGGGTCAGCGTGTAGCGGGCGGCCCCGAGGATCGCCTGCTCGTCGACCTCGGTGCCTGACTCGTTGTTGACGTCGATCGACATGGTGCGGTGTGAATCTCCCGGTTAGTGCCGCGGGGCGCCGGTTCAGCGCTGCTGGTCATTGCCGTCGCGGCTGTCGTACTGCTCGTAGGCGTCGACGATACGGCCGACGAGCTTGTGCCGGACGACATCGTCGGAGGTAAGCCGGGAGAAGTGCACGTCCTCCACGCCCCCGAGGATCTCCTGGACCTCCCGCAGACCGCTCTTCGTGCCGCCGGGGAGGTCGACCTGGGTCACATCGCCGGTGATGACGATCTTCGAGTCGAAGCCGAGCCTCGTCAGGAACATCTTCATCTGCTGCGAGCTGGTGTTCTGCGCCTCGTCGAGGATGATGAACGCGTCGTTCAGCGTCCGGCCGCGCATGTACGCCAGGGGCGCGACCTCGATCGTGCCCGCCGCCATCAGTCGGGGGATCGTGTCGGGGTCGAGCATGTCGTGCAGCGCGTCGTAGAGGGGCCGCAAGTAGGGGTCGATCTTCTCGTAGAGCGTGCCGGGCAGGAAGCCGAGCCGCTCCCCCGCCTCCACCGCGGGCCGGGTCAGGATGATCCTGGTGACCTGCTTGGACTGGAGGGCCTGCACGGCCTTGGCCATCGCGAGATAGGTCTTGCCGGTGCCCGCGGGGCCGATGCCGAAGACGATCGTGTGCTTGTCGATCGCGTCCACGTAGCGCTTCTGGTTGAGCGTCTTGGGGCGGATCGTGCGGCCACGGCTGGAGACGATGTTCTGAGTGAGAACTTCGGCGGGGGTCTCGGGTCCGTCCGCGCCGCCGTTCTCGCTCGCCCTGAGCATGGCGATCGAGCGTTCCACTGCGTCCTCCGTCATCGGCTGACCGGTGCGGAGCACCAGCATCATCTCGTCGAACAGGCTCTGGATCAGCGCGACCTCGGCCGCGTCGCCCACGGCGCTGATCTGATTGCCCCGGACATGGATGTCGGCGGCCGGGAACGCCTTCTCGATCACGCGCAGCAGCGAGTCACCGGAACCCAGGATCGTCACCATCGGGTGCTTGGCGGGGATGGTGAACTGGGCTCGCGCCTGACCGGGCGCGGGGGTAGGGGCTGTGGGTGTCTGAGTCATGGGCCGGCACTGTGGCCTGCACATACCTCCCGTTGCAGGGTTCTCGCCGCTCGACAACCTCTGGCTACCAGCGTACGACTCCGCACTGACAAGCCCGTAGGGCTTTTACACGCGCCTTTGCGCCCGTCTCCGCGCGGACGGCCCCGGCCGGACCGGACGATCCCGCCGGGGCCGCTCGCGGTGCGTGGCGGCGTGCTGCGCGATGTGGCGCTACATCGCGCTATGTGGTGCTACGTGGTGTCCGCCCCCGCTAGCGCCTTCTGACCTTCACCACGACCGTGTCGCTCGTGGAGCCGGTCGCCCGCTCCCCCTCGGCCGGGACGTACTCGGCCGTGAACACGCGGTTACCGACCGTGGTGTCCGACTTCAGCGTGTACGTCGCCTTGCCCGCCCGCACCGGCGCGGTGGCGAGCTTCTGCCCGCCCGACCGGAAGACCACGGTCCCGGCCGGTACGGCCTCCGGGTCCAGCGTCACCTTCGCGGTGAGCTCGACCGGGTCCTTCGTGCCGTACCACTGCGAGTCGTCCGACGCCTTGAGCCTCACCGTCGACGTCGCCGCCGGGGCCTCCTGCGCGCCCGGCATGGCCGGCGGCCGGTTCTCCGCGCCCCGGCCCCATGTGCTGCTCGGGCCGTCGGTGGTGAGCTTGACGTCGACCGTGCCGGCCGAGAGCAGGTCGTGCTCCGAGATCCAGCTGCGCGCGGTCCTGTCGCCCGCGACGGTCAGCGTGTCGATGTACTGGATCGTCGACGCCTTCGCGCCCGGGGCGTTCAGGGTCAGCCGGGTGCCGTCGGGCCGCGTGATCACGGCCTTGGGGAACATCGGGGCGGAGAAGACGTAGTTGCCGGAGCCGGGCTGGGCCTCGAAGAAGCCCAGCATCGCGAACGCGGCCATCGCCGAGCTGGCACCGAGGTCGTCGTTGCCGGGAACGCCGTTGTACGTGTCCGTGTAGAGCGCCCGCTGCGCGCGGGTGACCGCGGAGGTCTTCCAGGGACTGTCCGTCCACGCGTACATCCACGGGGCGTGGAAGTCGGGCTCGTTGTTCGGGTTGAACTCGAAGTGGCCGTTGTAGTCGATCGGCCCGGTCACCCAGTGCTTGGAGGCGGCCGTCGAGACGTCCTCCTCGATCGCGGGGAAGGTGAAGAACGTGTCGAGCCGCTTCTCGGCCTCGTCGGCTCCGCCCATCAGCTCGAAGAGCGCCTCGGGGTGCTGCTGGCCGAGCCACTGGTACTGCCAGGCGGTGCCCTCCTTGAAGCCCTTTCCGTTCACCACCTCGTCGGTCGGCACGAAAGTACCGTCGCCAGCGCGAACCTGCGGGAATCCGGTGTATCCCTTGGACTCGGCGTCCGGATTCCAGATGTGGGCGAATTCGTCGCAGCGCGGGCGGAGTCGGTCCGCCTCCTCGAACTTCTTCAGACCGATCGCCATCGTGCCGAGCGCGCAGTCCGCGAGGGAGTATTCGAGACCGATGGAGGCGGCCTCGTTCGCACTCAGCTCGGCGGGAATGTAACCCTTCGCCAGATACTGCGGATTGAATTCACGCGCCTTGATGTTGGTCGCCGGCGGCGGCACCTCGTTGACGTTCTTCCACAGGGCGGCGAAGAGCTTCTCGGAGAGTTCGTCGTCGAGCAGACCACGTGAATAGAGAGTGACGATGAACGGGGTCACCGGGTCGCCGCTGGTGGCATTCGTCTCGGCCTGGCCGAGCGACCAGCGCGGTACCCAGCCGCCCTGTTCGTAGATCGCCAGGATCGAACGGGCGATGTCCGTCGCGCGCTTCGGTTCGAGGAGAGCGACCAGCTGGTTCTGGGAACGGTACGTGTCCCACATGGACAGCATCTGGTAATAGTCGTCGCCCGGCGCGACCTTGTGCGGCTTCTTGTCGAAGCCCAGGTAGGTGCCGTCCACGTCCTGGGCGACGGACGGGTGCAGCAGGCTGTGGTACAGCTCGGTGTAGAAGGTCTTCAGGTCCTCGTTCGAGTCGCTGGCGACCCGTACGCTCCTCAGCTGCTTCTGCCACGCCTTGTGGGCGTCGGTGCGGACCGTGTCGAAGGACTTCAGCTTGTTCTTGGGGGCCTTCGCGTTCTGCGGGCCCTTGGAGCCGGGGCCCTTGGAGCCGGTGGAGAGCTCGGCGACGCGGTTCTTCTCCGCGCCCTCGACCGAGGTGTAGGAGACGCCGGTGTGGGTGACGACCGGGGCCTTGCCGCCGGGCGCGAAGGAGAGCACGGCGCCGCCGGTGGCGGCCGTACGGCCGGCGACCGGGAGCTTCTCGCCGCGGTTCCAGGTGGCGACCTCGGTGATCGGCTCGGAGACGGTCATGCTGAAGTGGAGGGTGTAACGGCTGGGCCGGTCGGGGCCGCAGAAGGAACCGCTCGTCACGGAACCCTGGATCTTGTCACCGACCACCTTCACGTCACTGGCGAAGGTCTGGCCCCACACGTCCGTCACATTGACGATCAGCTTGCGGTCCCGCGCGTCCTTGTCATAGGTGAAACGGTCCACTCCGGTGCGGGTGGTCGACGTCAACTCGGCGCGGATGTTGTTCTTCTCGAGCGTGACGCCGTAGTAACCCGGCTTCGCCACCTCGGTGTCATGACTGAATTTCGACATGTTCGCCGACAGGGAGGTGTCGGTGATGTCGCCCACGGTCGGCATCAGCCGGATCCAACTGCCCGCGGGGCAGCCGATACCGGAGAGATGCACCTGGCTGAAGCCCGTCAGCGTGGTCGCGTCGTAGTTGTACGCGGCGTTTCCCACATTGGTGTCGGGGCTGTTCTGCACCATGCCGAACGGCAGGGCGGCGCCGGGGAATGTCATTCCCGAAGTGGTCGTCCCCACCATCGGATTGACATAGACGGTCGGATCCGAGACCAGGGGCGGTGCGGCGCTGGCCGCGGGCGCCCCGAGCATGCCTGCCACCACCGCTGCCGCGACTGTTCCCACCGCCGTTCGCCAGCGTGTGCCGAATCTGGACATCTTGAGCCCTTCCCGATTGACAACGTTGTCTTACAGCAGCTCGGATGTTTACAGTTGGCACCGTCCACGTCAAGGGATCGGTCAGCCCGAGCGCCCGAAGCCGATCGTCGGCACCGCCCTGCGCAGCGGCCACGGCCGGGTCGGCGCGGGCAACAGCCCTGTCAGGAAGGCGTATCGGCGCAGCGCGGCCGGATCCTGGTCCGGGAGCTCCTGTACGTAACTCCACCAGGCCGCCACCTCCGCCCAGCCCGGCGCCGACAACGATCCGCCGAACTCCTGGACCGACAGCGCGGCCGTGAGCCCGGAGAAGGCGAGCCGGTCCGCGAGCGGCCAGCCGGCGAGCGTGCCGGTGACGAACCCGGCGACGAACACGTCTCCCGCGCCCGTCGGATCGAGCGCCTCCACATCGATCGCCGGCACCTCGGCGGTCGTGCCGGCGGCGCTGTCCACCGCGTACGCCCCCTCCGCGCCGAGCGTCACGACCACCAGCGGCACGACCTCGGCGAGCGCCCGCGCGGCGGCCTTGGGGCAGTCGGTACGGGTGTAGCGCATCGCCTCCTCGGCGTTGGGCAGAAACGCCTCGCAGTGCGCCAGGTCGGGAAGGCCCGCGAGGTCCCAGCGGCCGGTGTCGTCCCACCCCACGTCGGCGAAGACGCGCGCCCCGTGCCCGGCGGCGCGGGCGATCCATCCGTCGCTGCGGCCCGGCGTCAGCGCGGCGACGGCGGCACGCGCGCGGGGCGGGCACTCGGGCGCGGCGCTCTCGGGCGGCGGGGCCTCGTGACCGTGCGAGACCATCGTGCGCTCGCCCTCGTACGCCATCGAGACCGTGACCGGTGAGTGCCAGCCGGGGACGGTGCGGGAGCGGGAGAGGTCGATGCCCTCGCCCTGCTCCAGGGCGTCCCAGCAGTACTCGCCGTAGTGGTCGTCACCGAAGGCGGCGGCGAGCGAGGTGCGCAGTCCGAGCCGGGCCAGCGCGCTGGCCATGTTGGCGATCCCGCCGGGACTCGAACCCATGCCCCGGGCCCAGGACTCGGTGCCGCGCACGGGGGCGCTGGCGAGGCCGGTGAAGATGATGTCGAGGAAGACCGTGCCCGTCAGGTAGACGTCGCATTCCGGGTCGTCCGGGGCGCGGAGCGCGCCCAGCGGGTCGACATCGGCGGTGTGCCGCTGCGGCGTTCCTTCGGTTGGGGTCACGGTCGCGCTCCCGGATCGGCTAAACGGTCCGGACAGTGTGCCCGATGGCACTGACAGTCGGCGTGAGGGCAGGCCGTGGCGGCGGTCCCCGGGTCGGCGGCGGAGCGGGAGCGGGTCAGCCGGCGCGCTTGGGCAGCGGTACGCGGACGAGGTCGGCCGCGACGGTCAGCTCACCCTCGTAACCGGCCGCCCTGGCCTGCCGCTCGAAGTCCGCGGGATCGGAGTAGCGCTGCGAGAAGTGCGTCAGGACGAGATGCCGTACGCCCGCCTCCCGCGCCACCTCCCCGGCCTGACCGGCGGTCAGATGCCCGTGCTCCTCGGCGAGTTGCCGGTCCTCGTCGAGGAACGTGGACTCGATCACCAGCATGTCGCAGCCGTCGGCGAGGGCATCGACCCCGGCGCAGAGCCGGGTGTCCATGACGAACGCGAAGCGCTGGCCCCTGCGCTCCTCGCTGACATCGGCGAGCGTCACGCCGCGCAGCTCCCCGTCCCGCTGGAGCCGTCCCACGTCGGGCCCCTCGATCCCGTGCGCGGCGAGGCGTTCGGGGAGCATCCTGCGGCCGTCGGGCTCGGTGACCCGATAACCGTAGGACTCGACGGGGTGGGAGAGCTTGTGGGCTTCGAGGGTGTAGGAGTCGGTCCGGGCGATCACGTCGTCGGCGTCGACGGGCGCCTCGGTGATTCCGACGGTCTCGCGGTACGCGGTCGCGTACCGCAGCCTCCTGAAGAAGGCCTGGCCGCTGGCCGGGTAGTGCGCGGTGACCTCGTGCGGGACACGGTCCAGGTTGATGCGCTGGATCACTCCGGCGAGGCCGAGCGAGTGGTCGCCGTGGAAGTGCGTGACGCAGATCCGGTTGATGTCGTACGCGGCGACTCCGGCCCGCGACATCTGGCGCTGGGTGCCGTCCCCGGGGTCGAAGAGGATGCCCTCGCCGTCCCAGCGCAGCAGATACCCGTTGTGGTTGCGGTGCCGGGTGGGGACCTGGCTGGCGGTGCCGAGGACGACGAGTTCGCGGACGGACACGGCTATCCGGGCGGCCAGTTGAGGCCGCGTCCGCCCAGCACGTGGGCGTGCGCGTGGAACACGGTCTGGCCCGCGCCGCTGCCGGTGTTGAAGACGATCCGGTAGCCGCTGCCGACGGTCTTGTCCTCGGCGGCGACCTCGGCCGACTCGCGCAGGAGGTCGGCGGCGATCTGCGGCTCGGCCGCCGCCAGCGCGGCGGCGTCCGGGTAGTGGACCTTGGGGATCACCAGCACATGCGTGGGGGCCTGGGGGTTGATGTCCCTGAAGGCCACGGTGGTGTCCGTCTCGCGTACGACGGTGGCCGGCACCTCCCCGGCGACGATCTTGCAGAACAGGCAGTCGGCCTGTCGTTCTCCCGCCATGGTCCGGGTCTCCTCATCGGTCGGCCGGTCGCCCTGGTCACTTCCGTACGGAGGCATGCTATCCGCCCGTCGGCGTCCCGCGATCAGGACCAGCGGCCCGTGCGGCCCAGCAGCAGCGCGCAGGCGGCCGTGCCGGCGGTGGAGGTGCGCAGCACGGTGCGGCCGAGCCGGTACGGCGCGGCCCCGGCGTCCGCGAAGAGTGCCAGCTCGTCGGGGGAGACGCCGCCTTCGGGTCCGACGACGAGCACGATGCCGCCGGCGGCGGGCAGTTCGGCGGTGGCCAGCGGCTCGCTCCCCTCCTCGTGCAGAACGGCGGCGAACTCGGCCCCCGCCAGGAGCGCCGCGACCTCTTTGGAGGTCATCGCCTCACCGATCTCGGGGAAGCGGAGCCTGCGGGACTGCTTGCCCGCCTCACGGGCGGTCGCGCGCCATTTCGCCAGGGACTTGGCGCCCCGCTCGCCCCTCCACTGGGTGACGCAGCGCGCGGCCTGCCAGGGCACGATCGCGTCGACGCCGGTCTCGGTCATCGTCTCGACGGACACCTCGCCCCTGTCGCCCTTGGGCAGCGCCTGGACGACGGTGATCCGGGGACGGGGCTCGTCCTCGGTCCGTACACCGGTGACGGCGACGTCCAGCCGGTCCTTGCCGTGGACGGCCTCGACCGTGCCGTGGGCGCCGGTGCCCGCGCCGTCCGTCAGGACCACCTCCTCCCCGACGCGCAGCCTCCTTACGGAGACGGCGTGCCGGCCCTCGGGACCGTCGAGGGTGACGGTGCCCGGGCGCAGGGCGACGGCGGGGTCGACGACGAAGACAGGTGCGGTCATGAGGCGTTTCCCTGGGTCAACGAGGCGCGGACGGCGTCGAGTTCGTCGGCGAGGACCCCGACGAGCTGCCCGGCGGGCAGGTCGCGGGCCATCCGGTGGCCCTGGCCCGCCCACAGGGCCATGCCCTGGGGGTCGCCGACCTTGGCGGCGGCCTTGCGCACCCCGGCGGTGAGGTGGTGCACCTCCGGGTAGGCGGGCGGGGCGTAGGGGCCGTGTTCGCGCATGAAGCGGTTGACGAGGCCGCGCGCGGGCCGGCCGGTGAAGGCGCGGGTGAGTTCGGTGCGGGTGAACAGCGGGTTGGTCATGGCCCGTTTGTGGAGCGCGTGGGCGCCGGACTCCGGGCAGACGAGGAACGCGGTGCCGAACTGGGCGGCATGGGCGCCCGCGGCCAGTACGGCGGCGATCTGCCCGCCGCGCATGAGCCCGCCGGTCGCGATGACCGGCAGCCGTACGGAGTCCCGTACCTGCGTCACGAGCGACAGCAGCCCGATGCCCGCGCCGTCGGTGGCGGGGTCGTCGCGGTGCGTGCCCTGATGGCCGCCGGCCTCGACGCCCTGGACGCAGACGACGTCGGCGCCCGACCACTCGGCGGTCTGGGCCTCCTCGGGCGTGGTCACGGTGACGACGGTGAGGGTGCCGACGCGGGTGAACGCGTCGAGGGTGGTGGGCGTGGGGCAGCCGAAGGTGAACGACACGACCGGGACGGGATCGTCGAGCAGTATCGCGAGCTTGGCCTCGTACCCGTCGTCGCGGCCCGCGTCGGGGTCGCCGAGCGGGGTCTCGTACCAGTTCGCCTCACCGGCGAGCTGTTCGCGGTAGACCTCCACGGCGGCGTGGTCGTCGTGGTGCGGCTGCGGCATGAACAGATTGATCCCGAACGCGGCGGAGCTGAGCCCCCGGAGCTGCTTGACCTCCTCGTACATCCCGTCGGCGGTCTTGTAGCCGGCGGCGAGGAAGCCGAGTCCTCCGGCGTCGCCGACGGCCGCGACCAGCTGCGGGCACGACGCGCCGCCGGCCATGGGAGCCTGCACGATCGGATACCGGCAGAGATCGGTCAACACGGAGGACATGCACGCATGGTGCCATGGCCCCCGTGGAGCCTTGGTACCGGTTCGTCCTCGGGCGCCGGCCGGGCGGAAGAGCCCGGCCGGGCCCGAGGAGTCGGTCTAACGACCGTTGAACGCGTCCTTCAGCCGGGAGAAGAGTCCCTGCTGCCCCGGTTGAAACTGGCCGGTGGGCCGTTCCTCGCCCCTGAGCTTCGCCAGCTCTCGCAGCAACCGCTCCTGCTCCGGGTCGAGTTTCGACGGGGTCATGACCTCGACATGGACGATCAGGTCGCCCCGGCCGCCGCCCCGCAGATGTGTGATGCCCCGGCCGTGGAGCGGGATCGACTGGCCCGACTGGGTGCCCGGCCGGACGTCGATGTCCTCGACACCGTCCAGCGTCTCCAGCGGGCACTGTGTGCCCAGGGACGCCGCGGTCATCGGGATGGTGACCGTACAGTGCAGATCGTCGCCCCGGCGCTGGAACACCGCGTGCGGCAGTTCATGGATCTCGACGTACAGATCGCCCGCCGGACCGCCACCGGGCCCGACCTCGCCCTCGCCGGAGAGCTGGATACGGGTGCCGTTGTCGACGCCCGCGGGGATCTTGACCGTGAGCGTACGGCGCGACCGGATACGGCCGTCGCCCGCGCACTCGGGGCAGGGGGTCGGCACGACCGTACCGAAGCCCTGGCACTGCGGGCACGGCCGCGACGTCATGACCTGGCCCAGGAAGGACCGCGTGACCTGCGAGACCTCACCGCGACCGCGGCACATGTCGCAGGTCTGCGCGGAGGTGCCGGGTGCGGCGCCCTCGCCCGAGCAGGTCGTACAGACGACCGCCGTGTCGACCTGGATGTCCTTCGTCGTGCCGAAGGCCGCCTCGTTGAGGTCGATCTCCAGCCGGATCATCGCGTCCTGGCCGCGCCGCGTCCGCGACCTCGGCCCGCGCTGCTGCGACGTCCCGAAGAACGCGTCCATGATGTCGGAGAAGTTGCCGAAGCCACCGGCCCCGAAGCCGCCGGCCGCGCCGCCCGCCTGCGAGAGCGGGTCACCGCCGAGGTCGTAGACCTGCTTCTTCTGCGGGTCCGACAACACCTCGTAGGCGGCGTTGATCTCCTTGAACCGCTCCTGCGTCTTGGGATCGGGATTGACATCCGGGTGCAGCTCGCGGGCGAGCCTGCGGAATGCCTTCTTGATCTCGTCCTGTGATGCGTCGCGGCGTACGCCGAGTACGGCGTAGTAGTCCGTGGCCACTTACGACTCCGCCAGGATCTGTCCGACGTAACGTGCCACTGCGCGTACCGCTCCCATCGTTCCGGGGTAGTCCATGCGGGTCGGTCCGACCACGCCGAGTTTGGCGACTGCCTCGTCGCCCGAACCGTAGCCGACCGCGACGACGGACGTGGAGTTGAGGCCCTCATGGGCGTTCTCGTGCCCGATTCGTACGGTCATGCCCGAGTCCTCGGCCTCGCCGAGCAGCCTGAGGAGCACGACCTGCTCCTCAAGTGCCTCCAGCACCGGCCGAATGGTCAGGGGGAAGTCGTGCCCGAAGCGCGTCAGATTGGCGGTGCCGCCGATCATCAGCCGCTCCTCGGTCTCCTCGACCAGTGTCTCCAGCAGCGTCGCCAGGACCGTGGACACGGTGCCCCGGTCCTCCAGGTCGAAGGATTCGGGCAGCTCCTGCACCAGCAGCGGCACGTCGGAGAACCTGCGTCCCACGACCCGGGCGTTGAGCCGGGCCCGCAGGTCCGCCAGCGACGTGTCGCCGAACGGCACCGGACAGTCGATCATGCGCTGCTCGACCCGGCCGGTGTCGGTGATCAGTACGAGCATCAGCCGCGCGGGGGCCAGCGAGAGCAGTTCCACGTGCCGCACCGTCGAACGGGTCAGCGAGGGGTACTGCACGACCGCGACCTGCCGGGTCAGCTGCGCGAGCAGCCGCACCGTACGGCCCACCACGTCGTCCAGATCGACGGCGCTGTCGAGAAAGTTCTGGATGGCCCTGCGCTCCGGCGCCGACAGCGGCTTGACGCCGGCCAGCCGGTCGACGAAGAGCCGGTAGCCCTTGTCCGTCGGAATACGCCCCGCGCTCGTGTGGGGCTGGGCGATGAAGCCCTCGTCCTCCAGGACCGCCATGTCGTTACGGACGGTGGCCGGGGACACACCGAGCTTGTGCCGCTCGGTCAGCGCCTTGGAGCCGACGGGCTCCTCGGTGCCGACATAGTCCTGGACGATGGCGCGCAGCACCTCAAGCCTGCGTTCGCTCAGCATCGCGCACACCTCCAGCTCTGGTTCCTCGGATCCGGCTTGGCACTCGGTGCGTAGGAGTGCCAGCATTCCCCGGGCCAGTGTACGGCCGTGAGGTACGCCCCTAGCAAGGCCGACCGGTCACGCTACCGCGCGGCACCGCCCGCCCCACGGATAGCGTCGCGGTATGAACGTCCGTTGGGAAGAGCATGGCTGGGAACGGATCGCCCCGGGGGTCGGCAGACGGCGGCTGCCTGGCTGGGATGCGACGGTCGGACTGGTCGTGGGCGAGGACGCGGTCCTTCTGTACGACACGGGCTCCACGCTCCGTGAGGGCGCCGAGATCCGCGTACAGGCGCAGTCGCTGTGCGGCCGCCGCGTCACCCACATCGCGCTCAGTCACCCGCATTTCGACCATGTCCTCGGCACGGCGGCGTTCGCGGGCGTGGAGGTCTACGGCGCGGTGGGGCTCGGCGAGCTGATGCTCCACGACAGCGAGAAGCTGCGGGACTCGGCCGTGCGGCACGGCGTACGCGCCTCCGAGGCGGCGTCGGCGGTGGACGTGCTGGTGGTGCCCGGTCACCCCGTGTCCGGCGAGTGGACGCTCGATCTCGGCGGGCGGCGGGTACTTCTCGCCAATGTCGGCCCCGGGCACTCCGGGCACGATCTCGCCCTGCTCGTCCCCGGCGACCGGGAGATCGTCTTCTGCGGCGACCTGGTCGAGGAGTCGGGCGAACCGCAGGCCGGCCACGACGCGATCCCCTCGCGCTGGCCGGCCGCGCTGGACCGGCTGCTGGCCCTGGGCGGCGAGGACGCGGTGTACGTTCCCGGCCACGGCGCGGCGGTCGACGCGGCGTTCGTACGGGCCCAGCGGGACGCGCTCGCCGCACGATTCGGCACGGCCTGACGTTATCGTCGGCGGATGCGCAGCTACAGCCCCGATCTGACCCCGCCCTGGAAGCGCCCGAAGCCGGCGCCCGAGGTGCCCGCCGAGCCGGACCTGGTGGTCGAGGAGGTGTCGACGGGCTTCTGCGGGGCGGTGATCCGCTGCGAGAAGACGGCCGAGGGGCCGACGGTCACCCTGGAGGACCGCTTCGGCAAGCACCGGGTCTTCCCGCTGGTGGAGCGCGGGTTCCTGCTCGAAGGCCGGACGGTCACGCTGGTCCGGCCCACCGCCGGCGGCCCGGCCCGGCCCACCCGTACGGCCTCCGGCTCGATCGCGGTCCCGGGGGCACGGGCGCGGGTGGCCCGCGCGGGGCGGATCTATGTCGAGGGGCGGCACGACGCGGAGCTGGTCGAACGGGTGTGGGGCGACGACCTTCGCATCGAAGGCGTGGTCGTGGAGTACCTGGAGGGCATCGACGACCTCCCGGCGATCGTCGCCGAGTTCGGCCCGGCGCCGGACGCGCGGCTCGGCGTGCTGGTGGACCATCTGGTGCCCGGCTCGAAGGAGTCCCGCCTGGCCGAGCGGGTCACCGGGGAGGACGTCCTGATCGTGGGCCACCCGTACATCGACGTCTGGGAGGCGGTGAAGCCGTCGTCGGTGGGCATCCCATCGTGGCCGACGGTACCGCGCGGCCAGGACTGGAAGACGGGGGTGTGCCGCTCCCTGGGCTGGCCGGAAAACACCGGTGCGGCGTGGCAGCGGATCCTGTCCTCGGTCCACACGTTCCGCGACCTGGAGCCGGCGCTGCTGGGCCGTGTGGAGGAACTGATCGACTTCGTCACGGCGACGGCGACGGAGCCGGGGTAACGGGGCCGGTTCGCGTACCGGCCTGTGCCTGGCCGGGGTCGGCCTCAAGCGCCAGCCGGGCTGGGGGTGGTCGCTGTGGTTGCCGGGTGCCGCTCCGGGGTCATGCCCGGACGGCGTGATTTACGCCGCGTGCACCCCTCGTCGGACCCGAGGAGACCAGGTTGTCCACGCGGCACAAATCAGCCTGAGTGTCCGGACACGACCCCTGCGCGTCCCCCTTCCCCCCCGCGGACCGGAGGCTTGAACAGCGCCACGTGACGGTGTGAGGGGGGCGGGGTCGCAGGAGGGGTGTGTTCGGACACTCGGGCTGATTTGTGGCGCGTGAACAAGAACCTCTCATCGGGACCAACGAACCCCGCACGCGCCGTAAATCACGCCGTCCGGACACACCCCTCCGGAGACCCCGAACCCCGCCCCTCGGCAGACAACCGCAACCCGAAACGCCCCCGCACCCCAAGACACCCGCGCCGGACGGCGACCCCGCCGGGACGTCAGTCCACCAGATCCCGCACCACCGCGTCCGCCAGCAACCGCCCCCGCAGCGTCAGCACCGCCCGCCCCTCCCCGTACGGCCCCGCCTCCAGCAACCCCCCGGCCAGCGCCCGCTCGGCCGCCTCCCGCCCCGCGGACCGCAGCAGCGACAGCTCCACGCCCTCCGCCAGCCGCAGCTCCAGCAGGATCCGCTCCACGCGCCGGTCCTCCGCCGTGAGGAGCTCCCGCCCCGCCCCCGGCGACCGCCCCTCCGCCAGCGCCGCCGCGTACGCCCCCGGGTGCTTCACGTTCCACCACCGGACCCCGCCCACATGGCTGTGCGCGCCGGGCCCCGCGCCCCACCAGTCCGCGCCGCGCCAGTAGAGCTCGTTGTGCAGGCACCGGCCGGCCGGTGTGGTCGCCCAGTTGGAGACCTCGTACCAGGAGAACCCCGCCGCGGCCAGCGTCTCGTCCGCGATCAGATACCGGTCCGCGTGCTCGTCGTCGTCGGTCATCGGGATCTCGCCCCGGCGGATACGACGCGCCAGCCCCGTGCCCTCCTCGACGATGAGCGCGTACGCCGAGACATGGTCGGGCCCCGCCCCCACCGCCGCCGCGAGGGACTCGCGCCAGTCGTCGTCGGTCTCCCCGGGCGTGCCGTAGATCAGGTCGAGGTTCACATGGTCGAACCCGGCCGCGTGCGCCTCCGCGACGCACTCCTCCGGCCGCCCGGGGGTGTGCGTGCGGTCCAGCACCTGAAGGACGTGCCGCTTCGCGCTCTGCATGCCGAAGGAGATCCGGTTGAACCCGCCCGCGCGCAGCTCCGCGAGATAGGCGGGGCCGACGGACTCCGGGTTCGCCTCGGTGGTGATCTCGGCGTCGTCGGCGAGGCCGAACTCGTCGCGTACGGCACCCAGCATCCGTACGAGGTCGGAGGCGGCGAGCAGCGTGGGCGTACCGCCGCCGACGAAGACCGTGCGCACGGGCCGGGGGTCGTCGCCGAGGACCTTCCGGGCGAGCCGGATCTCGTCGGTCAGGGTGTCGGCGTAGTTGTCGCGGGACGCCAGGACGCCGCCCGAGCCGCGCAGCTCCGTCGCGGTGTAGGTGTTGAAGTCGCAGTAGCCGCAGCGGGTGGCGCAGTACGGCACGTGCAGGTAGAAGCCGAGCGGCCGGTCCGCCGCGCCGTCGAGGGCGTGCGGGGGCAGTGCGCCGGAGTCGGGCATGGGGTCACCGTCGGGCAGGGCGGAAGGCATGCCCCCAGTGTCCCGCACCGCCGAGGCGGACCCACGCGGGAGAGGCGCCCCGGCCCGGAGGGCTACTCCGCGCGCAGCACCAGCATCGCCAGGTCGTCCGACGGCGGACTCGGGTCGAAGTCGTGCACGGCGCGTCTGATCCGCTCGGCGACGCCCTGGGCGCTCAGGCCCGTGCAGCCCGCCAGGATCGCGGCGAGGCCGTCGTCGTCGTCCAGGAGCAGCCGTCCGGAGCGGCGCTCGGTGATGCCGTCGGTGACGCACAGGAGGGTGTCCCCCGACGCCAGGTCGAAGCTCAGGCTCTCGTAGGCGACGTGTTCGTCGACCCCGAGGAGCAGCTGCGGCTCCGCGGCCACGCGTACGGTCCCGTCGGGCCGCAGCAGCAGCGGCAGCGGGTGGCCGGCGCTCGCGAGGGTGCAGCGGGCGCCGCCGCCGGTGCCGGGGAGCGGCGCGAGTTCGCCGTACAGGAGGGAGAGGAAGCGCGACTGGCCGCCGTCGGCGAGCCCGCCGCCCCGTCCGCCGTCGCCGGCGCTCTGCTCGATGGCGCCGATGTCGCGGATCTCGCCCATGTCGCTGAGCGGCCCGAGGTCGCTGAGCCCGGGGAGCGCGCCGTCGCCGCCCGTCAGATCCTGCCCGCCGGCGACGGCGACCATCAGCGCGGCGGCCTCGGCGGCCTCCATCGCGTCGTCGAGCAGGAGCCGGTTGAGGCGGTCGAGGACCTCGCCGACGCCGTACCCCTCACGGGCGAGGAGCCGCAGCCAGGGCCGGGCGAGGCCGGTGACGACGGCGGCTTCGGGGCCGCTGCCCTGGACGTCGCCGAGCATGAAGCACCAGCGCCCGCCCGGCGGCGCGGGGAAGACGTCGTAGAAGTCGCCGCCGACCACGCCGTCGTCGGCGGGCTCGTACACGAGGTGGCTCTCGACGCCCGGGATCCGCGCGACCTGGCTGGGCAGCAGGCTGCGTTGCAGGACACGGCTGATGGTGGCCTGCCGGGTGTAGCGGCGGGCGGCGCCGATCGCGAGGGCGACGCGGCGGGCGAAGTCCTCGATGAGCGCGATCACTTCGTCGGGCATCCGGGCGAGCCGGCGCCGGCCGAGGACCAGGGTGCCGAGGGGCCGGCCGTTGGCGACGAGCCGGCAGGCGACGGCCGCGCCGTCGTGGGCGCCGGTCTGGCCCGAGCCGGGCCAGGGGACGGGCACCGGAACGTTGCGCCCGCCGGCCGCGCCGCCCGTCCCGTCCTGCCCGCGCTGGGAGTCGAGCAGTCTGGGCGGCTCCTTCTCCAGGAGGGCGCGCAGCAGCTCGATACGGGACTCGTCGGCGTGCCAGACGCGGGCGAGCCGGGGCGTGCCCGCCCTGCCGTGTCCTTCTTCGCCGTCGAGCCAGATCGCGCACCAGTCGGCGAGCCGGGGCACGAGCAGCTGGCCGGCGAGCGCGGCGACCAGGTCCTCGTCGAGCTGCCCGGCCAGCAGGTCGGAGGCTTCGGCGAGGAAGGACAGGGCGCCCCGGCTGATCCAGTCCGGGTCCTCGCGGGGCATTCCGCGCGGTGCGGCGGCGAGGATCTCGGCGGCGCGCAGGCCGCGGCGCAGGGCGGGTTCGCCGACGACTCCGCCCGCTCCGGCCACCGCGTCGGCGCCGGAGGTGGTCTCGGTGGCCGGCCCGTCGATCGGGAGGCGGGCCCAGACGGTCTTGAGGCCGGTGCGGTACGTGATGCCCCAGCGCTCCGCGAGGGCGGCGATGAGCTGGAGGCCCCGGCCGTAGTCGGGGGCGCCGCCGCCCGCCGGTCCGTGCGCGTCGCTGCGTACGGAGCGGGCCGGGTGGTGGTCGGACACCTCGATGACGAGCGCGGCGGGCTCCTGCTCGGAGTCGGTGTCCGGCCCCGGGACCTCGACGGGTGTGCTGTCCGGTTCCGGCGGTGCTTCGAGACGGCAGAGGAGTTCGACGTTGGTGCCCGCGTGCACGACGGCGTTGGTGACGAGTTCGTCGACGATCAGCACCGCGTCGTCGACCAGCGCGTCCGAGTTGTGCCCGCCCTGGGGGCACTCCGCGTCGGCCTGGCAGAGCGCGCAGGCGGTGAGCAGTCCGAGGCTGGTCCACTCGGCGAGCGCCGCGCGCACGAACCGGCGCGCGGCGGACGGAGCGAGCGGGTTCCCCGGCAGGCTGGTCCGTGCCGTGCGTCGCTCATCGTTCCGTAACGTCCGGCCCCGTGACGGATCAGGCACTTCCGGATCGTTCGGGTCCCGAGGGTCCCCTATAGGCACCACGTGCGGCTCCTGGTTGTTTCTTTCGTTGCGCCGCTTACGACCCCGACAGAGTGACAGACTGAGCGTGCCCATAAGCGTCGAGTCATCGAAACGGGCGAAGAAGCGGGCGAAGAAATTCGGCGAAGAACGGAGCTCAGAGGCCACTTCCCGGCCGCCGTACCCCCGACACACTACGCACCCGGATCCCCCAAATCCCGGCCATCACCTACTCGGACGCCACCAACGATGAGCACCCAGATACCCACCGACCCAGCCGCTGACACCCCGGTCGCCGACCGAGCGGGAATTCTCCTCGTCGACGACATGGAGGAGAACCTCCTCGCGCTCGAAGCCGTACTGGCATCCCTCAACGTCCCTCTGGTGCGCGCCCGTTCGGGCGAGGAGGCGATGCTGGCCCTGCGCCGTGAGCGGTTCGCGCTGGTCCTGCTGGACGTACGGATGCCGGGCATGGACGGCTTCGACACCGCCGCCGGCATCAAGCGGCTGGACCAGGCGAAGGACGTCCCGATCATCTTTCTGACCGGGAGCGATCCCGACAGCGGTTTCGCTTTCCGCGGATACGCGACGGGGGCCGCCGACTTCATCCCCAAGCCGTTCGACCCCTGGGTGCTGCGCGCCAAGGTGACGGTCTTCCTCGAACTGCACCGCAAGAACCGCCAGTTGGAGGCCCTGCTGGCCCGTGACCACGCACAGCTGGCGGAGATGGCCCGCCGGCTGGCCGCGATCGAGTCCATGCTCGGCGGTGACGGCCCGTCCGGTCATGACGAGGGCCCCGAGGGGGACGGCGCGGGCGCGTCCGACGGCGCGGGCGAGGGCCCGGCCGGGGACGACACGAACACCCTGCGCGGCCCCGGCGAACTGGCCGCGCTGCGCGCCCATGTGGCCGGGCTCGACAACATACTGCGGGAATTACGCCGCGGACGGAGCCTTCAGCCGTAGACCCCGGCCGCCGGCTCCGCCCGCGTACTCATGTCCCACGCGTATGCGCCCCTACGACTCCCGTGTGCCGTCGTACATCTCGTCGAGCAGGTACGCGTACTCCCGCTCCACCACCGGCCGCTTGAGCTTCAGACTCGGCGTCAGCTCACCGTGCTCGATGTCCAGGTCGCGCGGCAGCAGCCGGAACTTCCTGATCGCCTGCCAGCGCTGAAGGCCCTCGTTGAGCTCGTTCACATAGCCCTCGATGAGCTCCCGCGTCCGGGGCGAGGCGACGACGTCCGCGTACGAGGCGCCCTCCATGCCGTTCTCGGCCGCCCAGCCGAGCAGGGACGGCTCGTCCAGGGCGATGAGCGCGGTGCAGAAGTTCCGGTCGGCGCCGTGCACCAGGATGTTGGAGACGTACGGGCACACCGCCTTGAACTGGCCCTCGACCTCGGCCGGGGCGATGTACTTGCCCGCGGACGTCTTGATCAGGTCCTTCTTGCGGTCGGTGATCCGCAGATAGCCGTCGACCGACAGCTCACCGATGTCGCCGGTGTGGAACCAGCCGTCGGATTCGAGGACTTCGACGGTCTTCTCGGGCAGCCCGTGGTAGCCGTCCATGATGCCGGGACCGCGCAGCATGATCTCGCCGTCGTCGGCGATCCGGACCTCACAGCCGGGCAGCGGCTTGCCGACGGTGCCGGTGCGGTAGGCCTCGCCCGGGTTGACGAAGCTGGCCGCGCTGGACTCGGTCAGGCCGTAGCCCTCCAGGATGTGGATTCCGGCGCCGGAGAAGAAGAAGCCGATGTCGGGCGCGAGGGCGGCCGACCCGGAGACGGCGGCGCGCAGCCGGCCGCCGAACGCCTCACGGAGCTTGGCGTAGACGAGCCTGTCGGCGACGGAGTGCTTGGCACGCAGGGCGAAGGGCGCCGAAGCGGTGCCGGTGTGACGGAAGTTGTCCTGGCTGACCTTGGCGTACTCGCGGGCCACCTCCGCGGCCCACTTGAAGATCTTGTACTTCGCCGCGCCGCCCCCGCGCGCCTTGGCCGCGACACCGTTGTAGACCTTCTCGAAGATCCGGGGCACCGCCGCCATATAGGTCGGCCGCACCACCGGCAGATTCTCGATGATCTTGTCGACGCGGCCGTCGACCGCGGTGACATGGCCGACCTCGATCTGGCCGGACGTCAGCACCTTGCCGAAGACGTGCGCCAGCGGCAGCCAGAGGTACTGGATGTCCTCCTTGGTGATGAGCCCGGTGCCGACGGTGGCCTTGGCCATGTAGGACCAGCTGTCGTGCCGCAGCCGTACGCCCTTGGGGCGGCCGGTGGTGCCCGAGGTGTAGATGAGGGTCGCGAGCTGTTCGGCGGTGATGGCGCCGACCTGCTCCTTGACCGCCTCGGGGTGCTCCTCCAGATACTTCGTCCCGCGCTCCTCCAGCTCGGCGAGGGAGAGCACCCAGCCGTCCGGGTCGCCCTCGGCGGGCTTCGCGTCGGCCGCCTCGATCACCACGACATGGGCGAGATCGGGCAGCTCGGCCCGGCGCTCGCGGGCCTTGGCGAGCTGCTCGGCGTCCTCGGCGATGAGGACGCGGCTCTCGGAGTCGGCGAGGATGTACGCGCACTCCTCGGTGTTCGTCGAGGGGTAGACGGTCGTGGTCGCGGCGCCCGCGCACATCACACCGAGGTCGGCGAGGATCCACTCGACCCGGGTGGCGGCGGCGAGCGCGACACGCTCCTCGGGCCGTACGCCCAGCGAGATCAGACCGGCGGCCATCGCGTACACCCGCAGGGAGGCCTGACCCCAGCTCAGGGACTTCCAGTCGTCGGGGCCCTGACCCGTGGCGGAGGGAACCGGATAGCGGTACGCCTCCGCGTCCGGCGTGGCCGCCACGCGCTCAATGAAGAGGGTCGCCACCGACGGCGGCCGATTCTCGATCAAGGTCTTTGTGTCGCTCACGACGTCCTCCGGGCCCCGCAATGTTTGCGCGACAGGCTTGTTGTTTAACTGGTGAGTAACCATCGAGCAGTGATCAGACTAGAGCGGACCCGCCCGGTACGTAAGGGGACGCGGGGAGCCGCTTCATAAAGAACCGGACCCGCGAACGACCGTCGGGTCCGCGCGCCTGTGCGCCCGGACCCGACCGGCCCTACTCGCGAGTCACTTCCGGGCCGCTCGCGGGCCGACCCGCCGCGCCCCCGGGGTCACTTCTTCTTCCCGGCCGACTCGTCGCTCGACAGCACCGCGATGAAAGCCTCCTGCGGGACCTCGACGCTGCCGACCATCTTCATCCGCTTCTTGCCCTCCTTCTGCTTCTCCAGCAGCTTGCGCTTACGGGAGATGTCGCCGCCGTAGCACTTGGCGAGGACGTCCTTGCGGATGGCGCGGATCGTCTCGCGGGCGATGACCCGGGATCCGATCGCCGCCTGGATGGGCACCTCGAAGGCCTGGCGCGGGATGAGCTCCCTGAGCTTGGCGACGAGCCTCACCCCGTACGCGTACGCCTGGTCCCGATGGGTGATGGCGGAGAAGGCGTCGACCTTGTCGCCGTGCAGCAGGATGTCGACCTTGACGAGCTGGGCGCTCTGCTCACCGGTGGGCTCGTAGTCCAGGGACGCGTAGCCACGGGTCTTCGACTTCAGCTGGTCGAAGAAGTCGAAGACGATCTCGGCGAGCGGGAGGGTGTAGCGGATCTCCACCCGGTCGGCGGAGAGGTAGTCCATGCCGAGGAGCGTGCCGCGGCGGGTCTGGCAGAGCTCCATGATCGAGCCGATGAACTCGCTGGGCGCGAGGATCGTGGCCCGGACGACCGGCTCGTGCACAGAGTCGATCTTCCCCTCGGGGAACTCGCTCGGGTTGGTGACGGTGTGCTCCTTGCCGTCCTCCATCTCCACCCGGTAGACGACGTTCGGCGCGGTGGCGATCAGATCGAGGTTGAACTCCCGCTCCAGCCGCTCCCGGATCACATCGAGGTGCAGGAGCCCGAGGAACCCGACCCGGAAACCGAAGCCGAGGGCCGCGGAGGTCTCCGGCTCGTAGACCAGGGCCGCGTCGTTGAGCTGGAGCTTGTCGAGGGCGTCGCGCAGCTCGGGGTAGTCCGAGCCGTCCAGCGGATAGAGGCCGGAGAACACCATCGGCTTGGGGTCCTTGTAGCCGCCCAGCGCCTCGGTCGCGCCCTTGACGAGGGAGGTGATCGTGTCACCGACCTTGGACTGCCGCACGTCCTTCACACCGGTGATGAGATAGCCGACCTCGCCCACACCGAGGCCGTCGGCCGGCGTCATCTCGGGCGAGGAGACACCGATCTCCAGCAGTTCGTGGGTGGCACCGGTGGACATCATCCGGATGCGCTCGCGCTTGTTGAGCTGGCCGTCGATGACACGTACGTAGGTGACGACGCCCCGGTAGGAGTCGTACACCGAGTCGAAGATCATCGCGCGCGCGGGCGCGTCGGCGACGCCGACCGGCGGCGGCACGTCCTTGACGACCCGGTCGAGCAGGACGTCGACGCCCACGCCGGTCTTCGCGGAGACCTTGAGCACGTCCTCGGGCTGGCAGCCGATCAGGTTCGCCAGCTCCTCGGAGAACTTCTCGGGCTGCGCGGCCGGCAGGTCGATCTTGTTGAGCACCGGGACGATGGTGAGGTCGTTCTCCATCGCCAGATAGAGGTTGGCGAGGGTCTGTGCCTCGATGCCCTGCGCGGCGTCCACCAGCAGGATCGTGCCCTCGCAGGCGGCGAGCGAGCGGGACACCTCGTACGTGAAGTCGACGTGGCCCGGTGTGTCGATCATGTTCAGGACATGGGTGGTGCCCTTGTCCGGCCCCTCGTTGGGGGCCCAGGGCAGCCGGACCGCCTGGGACTTGATCGTGATGCCGCGCTCGCGTTCGATGTCCATCCGGTCGAGATACTGGGCGCGCATCTGCCTCTGGTCGACCACGCCCGTCAGCTGGAGCATCCGGTCGGCGAGCGTCGACTTGCCGTGGTCGATGTGCGCGATGATGCAGAAATTACGGAGCAGCGCCGGGTCCGTACGGCTCGGCTCGGGCACGTTGGTAGGGGTCGCGGGCACGCAGGGTCCTGATTCTTGAGACGCGCGGCGTCTCGTCTCGGGTCGACATCGGATCGATACGTAGGCTCCATCGTCCCACGGGTACGGGGCTGCGCCCGGTTTGGGCCGGTCGGGCGGTCACTGGTAGCGTTGTCAGCTGTGTCTGCCGCCGTCTCGGCGCGGACGCTCATTCAAAGATCATCGAACCTGAAAAGGCATTTCGTGGCGAACATCAAGTCCCAGATCAAGCGGAACAAGACCAACGAGAAGGCGCGCCTGCGCAACAAGGCCGTCAAGTCGTCGCTCAAGACCGCGATCCGCAAGGCCCGCGAGGCTGTCGCCGCCGGTGACGTCGAGACGGCGAACGTGGCCGTCCGTGAGGCGTCGCGCAAGCTCGACAAGGCCGCCTCGAAGGGTGTCATCCACAAGAACGCCGCCGCCAACAAGAAGTCGGCGCTGGCGTCGAAGGTTGCCGCCCTCCAGGGCTGAGCGGCTGTCTGCTCACTCTTGATTCCAACCGCCGGAACGGACTCAGCGGGCCCTCTCTACCGCTCCTGACCGGTGTCTTTCGGATCCGCGCACGACTGCGTTCGCCACGCGGGTGCGGGTCCACCCAGGTTTGACGACGAAGGCCCCGGTACGTACGCCGTACCGGGGCCTTCGGCATGCGGGTCCTGCTGCCCGTCCGGGGTGCTGCTCGTCCGGGGTGCTGCTCGTCGGGGGTGGGGGGCGTCCCGGGTCTCGGCGGCGGGCGCGGGCTCGTCGGGCGGCTGTCAGCGGCCGGCGCGGGCCGCGCGGGCGACCGTCACGACGGCCTTCTCCAGCGCGTACTCGGGGTCCGCGCCGCCGCCCTTGACGCCTTCGTCGGCCTCCGCGACCGCGCGCAGAGCCGCCGCCACCCCGTCGGGGGTCCAGCCGCGCATCTGCTGGCGCACCCTGTCGATCTTCCAGGGCGGCATGCCCAGCTCACGGGCGAGATCGGCGGGTCTGCCGCCGCGCGCCGACGAGAGCTTGCCGATGGCACGCACGCCCTGTGCGAGGGCGCTGGTGATCAGTACGGGCGCGACTCCGGTCGACAGCGACCAGCGCAGCGCTTCCAGCGCGTCGGCCGCGCGGCCCTCGACGGCCCGGTCCGCGACGGTGAAGCTGGACGCCTCGGCCCGGCCCGTGTAGTAGCGGGCGACGACGGCGTCGTCGATCGCGCCCTCGACGTCGGCGGCGAGCTGGGACACCGCGCTCGCCAGCTCCCGCAGGTCACTGCCGATCGAGTCGACCAGTGCCTGGCAGGCCTCGGGCGTCGCCGAGCGGCCGAGCGCACGGAACTCCGACCGTACGAAGGTGAGCCTCTCGGCGGGCTTGGTCGTCTTCGCGCAGAGGACCTCGCGGGCGCCGGCCTTGCGGGCGGCGTCGAGCAGGGCCTTGCCCTTGGGCCCGCCCGCGTGCAGCAGCACGAGCGTGATCTCCTCGGCCGGCGCGTCGAGATACGCCTTGACGTCCTTGATCGTGTCGGCCGCGAGATCGTGCGCGTTCCGTACGACGACGACCTTGCGCTCCGCGAAGAGCGAGGGGCTCGTCAGCTCGGCGAGGGTGCCCGGATGCAGCTGGTCGGAGGGGAGGTCGCGCACGTCGGTGTCCGGGTCGGCGGCGCGGGCCGCCGCCACGACCTGCTGAACGGCGCGGTCCAGCAGCAGGTCCTCCTGGCCCACGGCGAGCGTGAGGGGGGCGAGCGGATCGTCGGGGGAAGTCTTCCTGGTGGCCATCGCCGTCCAGCATCGCACGGCCCACCGACAGCGCTCCGCCCGCCGGTTCCCGTGACGGAGAATGGGCGGGTGAGCGATGTTCGACATGTACTGGTGCTGCCCGACCGCGACGCCGCCGAGGAGGTGGCGGGTGAACTCGCCGACCGCTTCGGGGTGGTGGAGGAGCCCCAGCTCGTACGGGACGCCCTGGCCGGCGAGGACGACGCCGAGGACGCGCAGTGGCTGGTGGTGATCGAGGACGCGACGGAGCGGCTCGACCCCCGGGCGCTGGACGCCTTCGCCGCGGAGTACGAGGGGTGGCTGGAGGCACCGCCCGAGGAGTGACGCGGGGGTGTCTCCGGGGGAAGTTCCTGGGGCTGGGGAGGCGGCGGCGGGCGGAGTGCCCGGCGGCCGGTCTCAGGACTTGCGGACGATCTGGACGTCCAGGTCGATGGAGATGCTGGAGCCGACGACGGCGATGCCCCGGGCGACCATCGTCTGCCAGGTGAGGGTGAAGTCCTCACGGTGCAGCTCGGTCGTCGCACGGCAGGCCGCCCGGGTCTCCCCCTCCATGCCGGTGCCGATGCCCAGGTAGCGGGTGTCCAGGGTGACCGTACGGCTCACGCCGTGCAGGGTCAGCGCGCCGGTCACGCCCCACTGCCCGCCGCCCCGGTGGACGAAGCGGTCGCTGTAGAACTCCAGCGTCGGGTAGTTCGCCACGTCGAGGAAGTCCGCCGAGCGCAGATGGTCGTCGCGCATCCGGACATTGGTGTCGATGGACGAGGCGTCGATGATGACGTGCATCGCGGACCGGTCCATCCGCTCGGCTATCCGTACGGCCCCGGCGAAGGTGTTGAACCGCCCGTGGATACGCGCCAGTCCGATATGGCGCGCGGTGAAGCCGATCTGGGAGTGCATCGGCTCGATCTCCCACTCCCCCGGCTCGGGGAGCGGCGGGGGAGTCGCGATCTGGAGGGTCACGTCGCCGAGGCCTGTGTGCGCGCCCTCGCCCACGGTGGCGTCGCGGTGGTAGGGCGTGAAGCCGTCGGCCGTGACAGCGAGCCGGTAGTCACCGGCCGGGACGGTCGCCATGAGCGAGCCGAACGGATCGATCTCCCCTCCGACCACCTTCCGCCCCGAGCCGTCGCTGACGACGAACTCGGCCCGCCGGACCGGCTCACCGCCGGGATCCAGAACGCGGCAGCTCAGTACGCCCGCCGACGGCGGCACCGGCACGTCCGCGAGCGGACCGGCCTCCGCCGCTGTGGCCCCGCGCCCGCCGAACCAACGTCCGAACATTCCTGCCCCACCCCCGTGCCCTTCGGGACCCGTCCGTGCGCGGCATCGCATCGTTGCCGAATACATGGACCTCTGACGAAGAGGCATTCGATCACCCTTGTGCCGTTGAGGGCAAACACGCGTACTCGAAGGGGGTTTGGCCGCTCACCTTCCCGCACGTACCTGACGCCCCGTTACGTCCTCTCTCCCGTCCGGCCGGCCATGACCTGAGGCACCTCGTCCAGGTCGAGACCGAAGTGCTCGCGGTAGGCGGCGAGGATCTCCGCGTCCCCGTCGAGCTCCCGCTCGTGCCGGGCGCCGTTCACGGTGGTGACGAGCCTGCCGCCGCTGAGCGTGATCCGGCCCTCCGGGGTGTTCCGGGAGCAGACCAGGGACCGGGTGAACGGCGAGTCGGGCGACGTCCGGTGGTACCAGGATCCGGCCGTGAAGTCGGCCAGCGCACGCGGCCGTTGGTCGACACGGAGCTGAGGCTTCCCGTCCCGCAGCACATCCAGATCGCCCTCCGGGGTCTCCACGAGCCGGAACGTACCGGCCGGATCCCGCTGGTCACCGCGCTCGTCGAAGGCCAGCGGACGGACGCAGTGGTTCCCGAAGCCGACGTCGGCCAGCCACCGCCGCACCCCGCGCCCCGACCCGGTCCCGTCCGGGTCGGGCGTCTCGACGAGAAGCGTCAGGTGGTCGTACGGGATCCCCAGCCCGCCGTCCCCGGTGAAGACGCGGGCCTGAAGGAGCGTCACCGGGTAGCCGAGCGCGCGCAGCAGCGCGGCGAAGGCACCGTTGAGTTCGTAGCAGAAACCACCCCTTCTCCTCTCGACGACCTTGGCCACCAGCGCGGCGTCCTCCAGAACGATCTCCTCCCTCCGGTGGACCGAGAGATTCTCGAACGGCACGGCCAGCAGATGCCGGAACTGAAGATCCCTCAAGGCGGCGGCGTCCGGTACGGCCGGCCGGTCGGCGCCGATCCGGTGCAGATAGTCGGAGATGGTCCGATCCGTGTTCATGTGCTCAGTCTGGCCGGGCCCCCTCCTTCTCACCATGCGTCGTTCGTCCTGGTCCGGAGGACGGGGAACACCCGCCTCCGGCCCTCCGTCACCCGAACCCGCGCGGCACGGCCCGCAGTTCCCTCCCCGCGCCCGTGACCGCGACCGCGCCGTCCCTGTCGGTACGCATCACCACCGCTCCCCCGGCCCTCAGCGCGCCGACCGTACGCGGCGAGGGATGGCCGTACGGGTTGTCCCTGCCGCAGGAGATCAGGGCCAGCCGGGGCCGTAACGCGCGCAGCAGGCCCGGGTCCTGGAAGGCCGAGCCGTGGTGGGCGACCTTCAGTACGTCCACCGGCGGCAGGGTCGGGTGGGCCCTCGACAGCCCCTGCTGGGCGGGCGGTTCGAGATCACCGAGCAGCAGCAAGGTGGGACCGCCGACCGTCCGGACGTACAGGGTGACGCTCGCGTCGTTCGGCCCGCCCGCGCCGAGCCCGGGCCCGGCCCTCGGCCACAGCACCCGCCAGTCGAGCGGCCCGACCCGGCGTCGCTCGCCCGGTGTCGCCCGCACCAGCGGCACCCGTGCCTCCCGCGCCGTGCGCCGTACGAACTCGCTCTGCTCCCACGGCTCTTGAAGGGTGGTGGTCTGGATGACGCCGACCCTTCTGCCACGCAGCACCCCTGGCAGCCCGGTGACATGGTCGGCGTGGAAGTGGCTGACCACCAGCAGCGGTACACGGGTGATCCCGAGGTCGCGCAGACAGCGGTCGGCCAGCCGGGGATCGGGACCGGCGTCCACCACCACCCCCGCGCCCTCACCGGCCGCGAGCACCAACGTGTCCCCCTGCCCGACGTCGCACATCGCCACCGCCCAGCCCGGCGGCGGCCAGCCGGTGACCATCCGGGTGAAGGGGGCCGGCCGCAGCACGGCCAGCATCAGGAGCACCGCGCACAGGGCGGCGACCCACGGGTGACCCCGTATGCGCCGTACCGCGTACACGACGAGCACGGTGACGACGGCGAGCAGCGCCCCGCCCCGCCAGCCGCCGGGCCACTCGGACTCGGCACCCGGAAGCGCCGCGCCGGTCCGCGCGACCGAGGCGATCCATCCGGCGGGCCACCCGGCGCACCGCGCCAGCAGTTCGGCCACCGGCATCGCCATCGGCGCCGTGGCGAGCGCCGCGAACCCGAGCACCGTCGCCGGAGCCACCGCCAGCTCCGCGAGGAGATTGCACGGGATCGCGACGAGACTCACCCGCGCGGCGAACACCGCCACCACCGGCGCGCAGACCGCCTGCGCCGACGCCGCGGCGGCCAGCACCTCGGCGAGCCGGGGCGGCACCCCACGCCGCTGGAGCGCCGCGCTCCAGCGAGGCCCGACGGTGAGCAGCGCGCCCGTGGCGAGGACGGACAGCACGAAGCCGAAACTCCGCGCCAGGGCCGGGTCCCACAGGACGAGGAGCAGTACGGCGGCGGCCAGCGCCGGGATCAGCGATCTGCGCCGGCCCGTGCCGATGGCGAGCAGGGTGATCAGTCCGCAGGCCGCCGCCCGCAGCACGCTCGGCTCCGGTCGGCAGACCACCACGAAGGCGAGCGTGAGCGCCCCGCCGCAGAGAGCGGTCGACCGCAGCGAGATTCCCAGACGCGGCGCGAGTCCGCGCCGCTCGGCCCTCAGCGCGAGCCCCGGCGGCCCGATGAGCAGGGTGAGAACGATCGTCAGATTGCTTCCGGAGACGGCGAGCAAGTGGGAGAGGTCCGTCGCCGTGAACGCGTCGTGCAGCTCGGGCGGGATTCGGGAGGTGTCCCCGACCACCAGTCCGGGCAGCAGGGCGCGGGCGTCCGCGGGCAGCCCTTCCGTCGCCTCCCGAAGCCCGGCCCGGAGCCGGCCGGCGGTCCGTTGCAGCCCGGTCGGCGGACGTACAACCTGTGGCGGTCCCCTGCCCTCCACCCGCAGCAGCGCCGCGTACCTCTCGTCCCCCTCCGTCGGCGGAGCGAGCCGACCCGCCAGCCTGAGCCGGGTGGACGGCAGCAGCCGCTGCCACGCCTGGGCCCCGTCCCCGGCACCGGCGCCCGCGAATACGAGCACGGGCGTACGGACGGCGGTGACGGCCCCGTCCCGGGACGTCACCCGGATGAGGTCGGCGTCGAGGACCAGCCCTGCCGACGAGAGCCTGTCGCCGTGCACCCGAGGTCTGATCGGACGCGGGTCGGAGGTGACGGTCAGCTCCACGGTGACGCGCCCGTACCCCTCCGCCAGCCCTGGCACCGGGCCCCGGTGCCGGTCCGCGCCGTGCAGCCAGGCGGACCCGGCCCCCGCGACGGCACAGAGCAGCGCGGCGGCGACAGCGACGCCGTTCACCCGCCGCCGCGCATCCCTCGGTCCCGTACTCGCCCGTCGCCCCGGTACAAGGGCCGCCCGGACCAGCAGCAATCCCGCCACGGCCAGTCCGGCGAGCACCGCTCCGGCGGTCCAGTCCCCCGGAGCGCCGGTCGCCACCGCCGCCGCGGCCCAGGCGGCCAACGCGGGCGGGACCAGCCGTAGATCGGCCGGGCCCTCCTGCCGAGGAGCGGCGGCACCCAGCGGGTGCCCCGAGGAGGCGTGTACGGCCGCGCGGGTCACGGCTGCACGCGGGGCTCGATGTCGGCGAACCGGCGTTCGCCGATCCCGTTCACCTCGCGCAGTTCGTCGACGGACCTGAATCCGCCGTGCCGGGTGCGGTAGTCGACGATGTGCTGCGCGAGGACCGGGCCGACGCCGGGCAGGGTGTCGAGCTGTTCCACGGTGGCCGTGCTGAGACTCACCGGCGCCGCGCCCGGACCCGCCCCGCCGGGACCCGGACCCGCCGCGCCTCCACCGGGAGCCAGCGGCCCGGGTGGCGGCGGGCCGCCGACGACCACCTGCTCGCCGTCCACCAGCACGCGTGCCCTGTTGAGCCCGCTCAGATCGGTACCGGGCCTGACTCCCCCGGCGGCCTTCAGCGCGTCGGTGACCCGCGACCCGGCGGGCAGCCGGCGGACGCCGGGACTGCGGACCTTGCCGCTGACGTCGACCACCACTCGCCGGGCCGGCGAGGGGGCGGTGGCGGTCGGCGGTGGACCCGGCGACGGCGCCGGGTCTCGCTCCGGCCCCGTCGCGGCCACCTCGTCACGGACCGTCTCCGGCGCGCTGACCGACCGCGGGCGCCCGGACAGGAAATGCTGGGCCGCAAGAACGGTGGCGACGACCAGCACCACCGCCAGCGCGGCGAGCGTCTTCGGCTCCAGCCCGCATCTGAGCTGCACCCACAACGGCAACCGCTCCCGCACGGCCAGCCGCACCCGCTCCCGCCGCCCCACCACCGGAACGACCGGAGCGGGAGACGGAGATGACGCGGGGGCCGGCGTCGAAGTCGACATCGGAGGCGGAGTTGAAGTCGGAGTCGGAGTTGAAGTCGGAGGCGGAGGCGGAGTTGAAGTCAAAGCCGGCACGGGACTCGCGACCGGAGCCGCCGCCGGACTCGGCCTCGGAACCGGGTCCGGCGCCGCGCTCACGGGCGCCGGACCCGGCATCGGCCCGGGGCCCGGCGGTGCCGGAGCCGAACCGCCCACCCCCGCCGCCACCCGAGCCGCCCCCACGTCGGCGAGCCCACCCGCACCCACAACACCCGTCCCGACACCGCCCGGCGCCACGCCGAAGAGAGCGTCGGCCCGGCGGCGTAAGGCCGTCGTCCTGGGCGTCGTCCCGGCGCGCCTGCGGCGCGAGCGCGGGACCGAGGACGCGAACGGCCGCCCCCGCCCGGGGCGAGCACCCGGGCCACCCCGCGCCCCACGTGCACCACGTGCCCCAGCCGCACGGACATCGGACGCCGGGGAACGGCCCGGCCCACTGCTCACGGAGTGTGATCGAAGAGTCATGCCACCAGACGGTAGGCACTCCCACGGAATCTCGCCGAAGACATCGAATTACCGTGGATAACTCACCAGTTGTGGATAACTCGGCCACCCGAACGAGCGATTCCGCGCGGGCGAGGAGACCCCTGGAGCAGCTCAGCGCGGCGAGACCACGGCCCCCAGCAGCCCCGGCCCGGTGTGCGCCCCGATCACCGCGCCCACCTCGCTCACATGCATCTCGGCGAGGCCCGTCACCCGCTCCCGCAGCCGGTCGGCGAGCGCGGCGGCCCGCTCCGGCGCGGCCAGATGATGCACGGCGATGTCGACCTCACCGGCGCCCGCCCGCTCCGCGACGATCTCCTCCAGGCGCGCGATCGCCTTCGACGCCGTACGCACCTTCTCCAGCAACTCGATCCGTCCGCCGTCCAGTTGGAGCAGCGGCTTCACGGCGAGCGCCGAGCCGAGCAGCGCCTGCGCGGTACCGATTCGGCCGCCGCGCCGCAGATAGTCCAGCGTGTCGACGTAGAAGTACGCGTACGTCCCCGCGGCCCGCTTCTCGGCGGCCGCCACCGCGTCGTCGAGCGTGCCGTCCGCCTCCACCGTCTCGGCGGCCGCCAGGGCGCAGAAGCCGAGGGCCATCGCGACCATCCCGGTGTCCACCACCCGTACCGGCACGGGCGCGTCCCGCGAGGCGAGAACCGCCGCGTCGTACGTCCCGGAGAACTCCGCCGACAGATGCAGGGAGACGATCCCGGTCGCCCCGGCCTCGGCGGCTGCCCGGTAGGCGGCGGCGAAGACCTCGGGGCTGGGCCGCGAGGTGGTCACGGAGCGGCGCTTCTGCAGCGCGAGCGCGAGCGATCTGGCCGAGATCTCGGTGCCCTCTTCGAGCGCCCTGTCGCCGAGCACCACGGTCAGCGGCACCGCGGTGATGCCATGGCGTTCCATCGCCTGGGGCGGCAGGTAGGCCGTTGAATCGGTGACGATCGCGACATGGCGGGACATGAGCGGGAGGTTACCCGCCGCGACCGCCGGTCGGGAGCCCGGCCCCGCCGGGCCCGCCGAATTCGAAGAGGTCCCCATCGGCCTCCGCCCTCTTCCCCGCCTCGGCGTTCTCGATCTCGACGGGTTCACGCCCACGACGGCCCGCCGTCGCCCTGCGTGTGCCCCGTCCGACCACCCGCAACCCGTCCACGGGCCATCCGATCATCCGCGAGAACTGCCCCCGGGGCCAGGACCGGACCGGCCCCACCACCCGGCGCCGCACCCCGACCACCCGTCAACTACCGGGCGTGAGAGGTCAGTTCGTCGTCTCCGGGCGCGCCGACTTCTCCTGCCAGGGATATGTGGTCTTCCGGGGGTCGGGCGGCTCGATCGCCTGCGGCCCCTCGCCCGCCGGCGGCGGCTCGGGCCATGTCTGGTCGGCGAGCGTGGGCTCCGGGCGCGTCGCCCGCCCGCCGTGTGCCGCCGCGCTCTCCGGGCCGGTCGGGGGCTCCGGCTCGGGCCACTCCATCGGCTGAGGCTGTGCGGCCGTCTGTCGATTCTCTTCCGAGCGTGAGTTCGGGTCCGTGCCCGGCTGCGCCGGGTCGACCGACGCCCAGTGCCGCAGCGCCCCCGACTCGACGTCGATCTGTTCGCTCAGGAGCGCCAGCTCGTCCTCGGAGAACTTCCGTGCCCGGTCCCTGGCCGCCCACCGCAGCGAATCGGCCGACTTCGTGATCCGTTCCGTCCGTTCCCGCAGCTCGGGGAGGCGCTGGGAGATCGTCGCCCGGTCCGGGTCGCGCTCCAGCCGCCTGAGCTCGTCGTCCAGCTCGTGCCCGTACACACTCAGCCGCCGGAAGAGGCTCAGCGACTCGGCCAGCGAGGCGTCCTCCGCCTCGTTCGCCCGGAGCGCCTCCTGGGTCGCGCGCATCGACGTGCGCAGCGAGAGCCTGAGCTGCGCCAGCTCGGCGGTCACGCCCGTCTGCCCGAGGCTCTTGGCTCTCAGGGTGGTGTCCTCCACCGTCCGGCGGGCCTGCGTGATCGTCCGGTCCACGCCTCGCTTGGCCGCCCGCACCGCCTTGACGCCCACATATACGCCCAACGCCACGAATGCGACGAAGAACAGCGCCAGGATCAAAAGCAGGGCCTCCATCAGGATGCCTCTCCGGTGTCGACGTCGGTCTCTCCAGCGTAAACGGAGCGGGCAGCCTGAGGGTTCCGTCGGAACCCCCAAACTGCCCGTAAGGGAAAGCCCTGTGCCCGCCGACAGCCCGCCCACGGCCCCCGGACGCACCGCGGGCCCGCACCTGGACCCGCGCCCGGACCCGGGACCTACGCCCGACCTACGCCTACGCCCGCGCCTACGCCGTCACGATGTTGACCAGCTTCGGCGCGCGCACGATCACCTTGCGGATACCCGTGCCCCCCAGCGCCGCGACCACGGCCGCGTCCCCCAGCGCCAGCGCTTCCAGCTCCTCGTCCGAGATCGACGGGGAGACCTCCAGCCGCGCCTTGACCTTGCCCTTGATCTGGACGACACAGGTGACGGTCTCGTCCACCACGTACGCCGGATCCGCGACCGGGAAGGCCACGTGCGCCACCGAGCCGGTGTGCCCCAGCCTGCGCCACAGCTCCTCGGCGATGTGCGGCGCCAGCGGCGCCACCAGCAGCACCAGCCGGTCCGCGACGGACCGGGCGACCGGCCCGCCCACCTTGGTCAGATGGTTGTTCAGCTCGGTGATCTTGGCGATGGCGGTGTTGAAGCGCAGCGTCGCCATGTCCTGGCCGACCCCGTCGATCGCCTTGTGCAGGGCACGCAGCGTCGCCACGTCGATGTCGGCCTCGGGGATGTCGACGACGGTGACCTCACCGGTCGCCTCGTCCACGACATTGCGCCACAGCCTCTGCAGCAGCCGGTACTGGCCCACCACCGCGCGCGTGTCCCAGGGCCGTGACACGTCCAGCGGACCCATCGCCATCTCGTACAGCCGCAGCGTGTCGGCGCCGTACTCGGCGAAGATCTCGTCCGGAGTGACCGCGTTCTTCAGGGACTTGCCCATCTTGCCCAGCAGCTTGCTGACCTTCTCGCCCCGGAACCAGTGCCCGTCCGGGCGCTCCTCGACCTCGTTGGCCTCGACCGCGATGCCCCGGCTGTCGCGGTAGACGAAGGCCTGGATCATGCCCTGGTTGTACAGCTTGTGGAACGGCTCGACCGACGAGACGTGCCCCAGGTCGTACAGCACCTTGGACCAGAAACGCGCGTACAGCAGATGCAGCACGGCGTGCTCGGCGCCACCCACGTACAGGTCGACACCGCCGTGCGGCATGCCGTCGCGGGGGCCCATCCAGTACTGCTCGACGGCCGGGTCGACCAGCTTCTCGCTATTCCGCGGGTCCAGGTAGCGCATCTCGTACCAGCACGAACCGGCCCAGTTCGGCATGGTGTTGGTCTCGCGGCGGTAGCGCCGTACGCCCCTGCCGTCGCCCAGGTCCAGCTCGACCGCCACCCAGTCCTCGTTGCGCGACAGCGGTGTCTCGGGCCGGGTGTCGGCGTCGTCCGGGTCGAACGTGCGTGGTGAGTAGTCGTCGACCTCGGGCAGTTCCAGCGGCAGCATCGACTCGGGCAGCGCGTGCGCGACGCCGTCCTCGTCGTAGACGACGGGGAAGGGCTCGCCCCAGTAGCGCTGCCGGCTGAACAGCCAGTCGCGCAGCCGGAAGTTGACGGTTCCCTCGCCGATGCCCTCGGCGGCCAGCCATTCGGTGATCCTGGCCTTGGCGTCGACGACACCCAGCCCGTCCAGCGTGACGGCGGGGGACGACGAGTTGACGATCTTCGCGTCGTACGCGACGAAGGCGTCGTCCCACTCGGCGGGGTCGGTGCCGCGCCCGTCGCCCGGCTCCACGACACAGCGCATCGACAGCTCGAAAGCGCGTGCAAACGCAAAGTCACGAGTGTCGTGCGCCGGGACGGCCATGATCGCGCCGGTTCCGTATCCCATCAGCACGTAGTCCGCGATGAAGACCGGAATGCGCTCACCGTTGACCGGATTGGTCGCGTAGGCACCGGTGAAGACGCCCGTCTTGTCCTTCGCCTCGGCCTGCCGCTCGACGTCGGACTTCGAGGCCGCCTGCTTGCGGTACGCGCCGACGGCGTCGGCGGGCGTCGTGTGGCCGCCCGTCCACACCTCGTGCGTGCCCTCCGGCCAGACGGCCGGGACGATCTTCTCGACCAGCTCGTGCTCCGGCGCCAGGACCATGTACGTGGCGCCGAACAGCGTGTCCTGACGGGTGGTGAAGACGGTGACGGCACCGGCGTCGCCGACCGGGAAGTCCACCCGCGCGCCCTCGCTGCGCCCGATCCAGTTGCGCTGCTGCTGCTTGATGGCATCGGGCCAGTCCAGCGCGTCCAGGTCGGTCAGCAGCCGGTCGGCGTAGGCGGTGATGCGCATGTTCCACTGGCGCAGCTTGGACTTGAACACCGGGAAGTTGCCGCGCTCGGAGCGTCCCTCGGCGGTGACCTCCTCGTTCGCCAGGACGGTGCCCAGGCCCGGACACCAGTTGACGGGGGCGTCGGAGGCGTACGCCAGCCGGTACTCGCCCAGGATGTCGGCGCGCTCCTTCTCGGTCAGCGCGTCCCAGCTCCGGCCGTCGGGCGTCGGGCGCTCGCCGCTCTCGAACCGGGCCACCAGCTCGCCGATCGGGCGGGCCCGGTCGGCTTCCGGGTCGTACCAGGAGTTGAAGATCTGTACGAAGATCCACTGCGTCCAGCGGTAGAACTCGGGGTCGATCGTGGCGATCGAGCGCCGCTTGTCGTGCCCGAGGCCCAGTCGGCGCAGCTGCCGCGTCATGTTCTCCATGGCGGCCTCGGTCGACTCCCGGGGGTGGGTGCCGCTGCTGATCGCGTACTGCTCGGCGGGCAGGCCGAAGGCGTCGAAGCCCAGCGTGTGCAGCACGTTGTACCCGCTCATGCGCTGATGGCGGGCGTAGACGTCGGTGGCGATGTAGCCGAGCGGGTGCCCCACGTGCAGCCCGGTCCCGGACGGGTACGGGAACATGTCCATGACGTACTTCTTGGGGCGGGCGACGACGGCCGGGTCGCCGGCCAGCTCACCCGTCGGGTTCGGCGCCTCGTAGGTGCCCTCGGTGTCCCAGAAGTCCTGCCAGCGTGCCTCGATGTCGGCGGCCATGGCAGCCGTGTAGCGGTGCGGCGCGGTCGTCTCCGCGCCGGCGGCGGCCGGATTCGTCTCGCTCATGTCCTCTGAAGCTCCATCGATCGTCTCTGCTGCGGGCGTCTCTGCTGCGGGAATGAAAAAACCCCTCACGCAGGAGGGGGCAGCCACGCTGATTCCGGCCGGATCCGTGATCCGTCGGGTCTGGTCAGCGCGGCTCGCTAAGCAGAAGGCGTACGGCACGCATGCGAGCAGGGTACCGCAGCGGGCGGACGGCTCGCACGGCGGATTCCGTACGGAGGCGATGGGTCGCCGGGGCGTGGAGCAAACGAGACGGTTCGCAAACTGTCCGGGGCGGCCGTCGGCCGTTCGAAACCCATACAAGATCGTTCGAGACGAGAACAGGCCAACGCGAATATGTGATTCTTCGAACCTTCGGCGTCCGAATTACTCCGCGTATCGACCCTATCCGGGGCAACCTCCGGGTCAGTTGACGCTCAATCCCCGCGGTAAACCTGCAAACGGCGTACTGCCCAGTATGGAGCGACTTAGCATGCGGCAACGGGACCGCTTTGCCGAGCCATTCGGAGTTGCCCCCATGAAGCTTCAAAGCAAGATCCGTTCATCGCCTCCCCAGAACCACGGCATGAGCCCCTCCGTCAGGGGCGGGCTGTCGGTCGCGGCGCTCGTTCTGGTGCCCCTCCTCGCGGTCGCGGGGAGCGACGGGTTCCAGGCGATGCTCGACTTCACCACCGGTGTTCTGTCTCTCGTGTCCCTCACGGCGGCCGTCGCCTGGGGACTGATGGCCACCGACCGGCTGCTGCTCTCCCCGCGCCACCGGCTGCTCGCCCAGGGCATCCACCGGTTCACCGCGATGGCCTCCCTCGGTTTCCTGCTGCTGCACGCCACGGTCAAGATCTCGCTCGGGCATGTCGCCCTGATCGGCGCCGTGCTTCCGTTCAGCCTCGGGATCACCGGCACGAACGCCCTCATCGGATTCGGCTCGCTCGCCGGCATCCTGATGGTGATCGCCGCCGCGACCGGCGCGCTGCGCAGCGCCTTCGCCGTGCCCGGCAGGATCGCCGGCCGCTGGCGCACGCTGCACATGCTGGCCTATCCGGCCTGGTGCTTCGCGCTGATGCACGGCCTGTACGCGGGGCGCGCCGCCGCGACCTGGGTGGTCACCATGTACTGCCTGGCGCTCGTCGCGGTCATCGGCGCCGTCTCCGTACGGATGCTGCCCCAGCCGGTCAAGCGGCGGATCGCCGACAAGATCCTCAAGCTGACCGGCGGCGTACGGGAGGCTCCCGAGCCGGAGCAGTCGGCGCGGCGCGATCTGAGCCGCGAACCGCTGCCGGGCGCGGCGAACATGCCGCGGGTGGAGTTCGAGCAGCAGTTCCCGCGCCAGCGGTCCGGCTCCCCCGGGGCGGTGCCGCTGGGCTCGACCCGGGTCCCGCCGCGCATCGCGCCGCCGTCGCCGCCTCTTTACGAGGCCGGGCGAGCGTCGAGTGCGGACCCGCTCGCGGACACCTTCGTCGCCGACTCCTTCGCGCCCCCGTCGGCCGCGCCGTACACCGCGGGCCCGCCCGCCTCCCCCGGTCCCGCTCCCTACGCGGACCCGCTCGCGGACACCTTCCTCGACCCGGGCGCCGCGGGACGTGGCTCCGGGCCCGGTACGAGGCTGTCGGCCGGCTACCGGGCGGTCTCCCTCGGCGCCGACCCCTCCGGCCTTCCGGAGGCGCCCTCGCCCTTCGCGGCGCCGTCGGGCCCGGCCGCCCCGGTCCCCCCGGCCGGCCCGTCCGACCCGCTGACGTCCCCTGAGATCCCCTACGCCGAACGCATCCCGATGACCGAGGAGATTCCGGTCATCAGCGAGCCGTCGGCGGCCGGGGCGGGCATGTGGCCCACGCCCTCTCCCCCGCCCCCCGCACAGGCCCGGGGCCAGGAGCCGGGCGCGGGCGCGCCGCCGCCGGTGGCCGACCCGTACCAGCAGCAGTCCCCGTACCTCCAGCAGGAGACTTACGCCCCGGCTGAGACAAACCCGCCCTCCGACACGTACCTACAGTCGGCCCCCTATCCGGGGCCCGAGGCCACACCGGCACCGGACCTCTACCAACAGGCCGATCTGTACCGACAGTCGGACAACGCGTTCCAGCAACCCCCCGCCGAAGGCGGGGTAACCCCGAGTGCCGGTGAACCCTGGTACCCACCCGCAGGAGACCGACAGTGAACGCCCCTCTCCCCGATGTCCCCGAAGTCCGTGTCGTCGGCCTTCCCCAGCTGACACAGGGATTCGACCTCGTCGAGCGACTCGACCTCTCGATGCATCTCAAGGTGCACGGGCCGCTGGAGCCGCTGACCGGGGAACTGCTGGCGCAGCTCGCCGAGAACATCAGTCTGCGCGGGCGCGGTGGCGCCGGATTCCCCTTCGGCAAGAAGCTGCGCGCGGTCGCCAAGGCGTCGATCCGGCGCGGGGTGCGCCCCGTCGTCGTGATCAACGGCAGTGAGGGCGAGCCGGCCTGCCGCAAGGACACGGTGCTGCTCAACCGCGCGCCCCATCTCATCCTGGACGGCGCCCTGTTGGCGGCCGAGGCGCTCGGCGCGCGCACCCTGGTCGTCGCCGTCACCCGCAACTCCACCGAGATATCGATGCGGGCCGCGCTCGCCGAGCGCGGCCTCTCCGACCGGCGCGGGCAGCAACTGCGGGCGCGGGTGGTCCGTACGCCCGAGCGCATGGTCTCCGGCGAGGCCTCCTCCGTCATCCGCGCGGCGAACGGCGGGCCCGCCCTGCCGCCCGGCCGCCGCGAGCGGGCCGCGGAGTCGGGTGTCGGGGGCGCCCCGACGCTGCTGTCGAACGCCGAGACGTACGCGCAACTCGCCATCGGCGCCAGGATCGGCGCGCGCCGCTACGGACACACCGGGCTCGACGCGGAGCCGGGCACCGTCATGCTCACGGTCTCCGGAGCCGTCGCGCGCCCGATGGTGGTGGAGGTGCCGACGGGGGTGCCGCTGCGCTACGTCCTCCAGCTCGCCGGCGCGCCGCCGCTGCCCCAGGGCGTGCTGACCGGCGGCTACCACGGCAACTGGATCGACTCCGTGGCCGCGCACGACGCCGTCGTCTCGCGCGAGTCGCTCGCCGCGGTGGGCGGTTCGCTCGGCGCGGGCGCGATCCTGCCGATCGGCCCGGAGACCTGCCCGCTGGGTGAGGCGCTGCGGGTGGCCAACTGGCTCGCCGCCGAGACGGCCGGTCAGTGCGGCCCGTGCAAGCTGGGCCTGCCGGCCGCCGCGGGCGGTCTGAGCGACGTCCTGAACGGGGGCGGCCCCGCGGCCCTGGAGGCGCTGCGCGAGGTGACCCAGGCGGTACGGGGGCGAGGGGCGTGCAAGCACCCGGACGGGTCCGCGCGGTTCTTCATGTCCACCCTCTCCGCGTTCACCGACGACCTCGCCGCCCATGTGCTGGACGGCGGCTGCGGGCGCGACACCACCGGCGTGCTGCCGCTGCCGGGGCCGGGCTACGAGACCGCCGAGGAGTCCATCCCGAGCGGCGAGAAGCTGGCCGTGGACTGGACGCTCTGCCAGGGGCACGGCCTCTGCGCCGACATCGTGCCCCAGCTGATCCGGCTGGGCCCGGACGGTTTCCCCGCGCTCGCCGACGCCTCCGTGCCGATGCATCTGCGGGGCAGTGCCCAGCGTGCCGTACGGCGCTGTCCGGCGCTCGCGCTCCGTATCGAGCAGCCGGCACCGCAGCGTCCCGCGCGCCAGGGAGGCCCGGCGGCGCTGCCGCCCGGCGGTGGCAGGAAGGCTCTGGGCAGCGGGCGTTGACCCGTCCTCCGTAAGGAGGCCGGGGCGGGCGCGGTCTCCTTACGAGGACGCGTCCGGCGCGGCTGTCTCCGTGCGCTGTCCGCGTCAGTGCGGCCGGTAGACGGAGACGAGGAAGGAGACGGTCACCGGAAGCGGCGTGGACAGCGACGCGACGCTCCGGTGCACCTCTTCGGGGCCGAGGTGATGGGCGCTCGGACCCATCAGGATCAGATCGCGCACGGACTGGTCCGTCATGGCGATCTCCCGCTCCACCACGTCGTTGCGCTCCTGCCGGAAGTGGCCGGACAGGGTGCGGTGCAGCCGGTCCTCCTTGGCGGCGTCGACGGACAACATGCCGAGGGTCCCGGTGAGTTCCCCGAGGTGGCGCGCGGTGGGCGTGACGACGACGAGAGACCCGTCCGGCCCCAGGACGCGCCGGAACTCCGGGCCGTTGCGGGGCGCGAAGACGTTGATCACGACATCGGCCGCGCCGCTCCTGACCGGCAGCGGCTTCCAGATGTCCCAGGTCGCGACGCCCGCTCTCGGATGGGCACCGGCGGCCCGGCGCAGGGCGAACTTGGAGACGTCGAGGCCGAGTCCCACGGCTTCGGGCAGTGCGTCGAGGACGGTGGCGAGGTAGTAGCCGGTGCCGGCCCCGGCGTCCATGACGGTGCCGCCCGGTGGACACAGCTCGGCGACGGTCCCGGCCAGGGCCCGTGCGAGGGGCTCGTAATGGCCGGCCTTCAGGAAGTCCGTCCGGGCCGTCACCATGTCCGCGGTGTCGGCGTTCGCCGCGTTCGTACTGCCGGCCAGCAGGCCCAGGTAGCCCTGGCGGGCGACGTCGAACGAATGGCCGTCGGCGCACCCGAGGGACTTGACGCCCCGGAGGGTCTCGAACAACGCCGGCTCGCCCTGCGGGGGCGCGAGCGCTCCCCCGCACAGCGGGCACCTCAGCACATCGAGCAGCCGGTGCCAAAGGTGGGGCGCGGTGGGCGAGTTGGACACGGCGTTCCTCCGCGACGGGCTGTGAACGAGAAGAACCCGCCCGGACAAGGAGTCCGGACGGGAACTTCTGTGCTGTGGAGCTAAGGAGAATTGAACTCCTGACCTCCTGCATGCCATGCAGGCGCTCTACCAACTGAGCTATAGCCCCTTGTGACGTACCGCACTTCAGGAATCCCCTCGGCGGCGGTGCCAACATTACACGGTCCCTCGGCCCCATCGCCAAATCGTTTCCGATTTGCACCGATAGGACTGCTACTGTCACCCTTCGTGACCGTATTTACTTCCGTACTCGCGCGGGTCACCGCCGACCGTCGTTCCGTCCTCGTCGGCGCCGGTGTCTGCCTGGTGTCCTTCGCCGGGTTCTGGATCGCGCAGCGCGCCGCCGCGGTCTCGATGATCGACGTGATGGTCTACCGGGCCGAGGGCCGTACGGTGCTCGACGGGCTCGACCTCTACGCGATGCGCGCGACCCGGGCGGGTCTGCCGACGACGTATCCGCCGTTCGCGGCGCTGCTGTTCACACCGCTGACGCTGCTGGGCGTCCCGGAGATGCGCACCCTCGCCACGGCGGGCAATCTCGTGCTCCTCGTCGTCTTCCTCCGGCTGTCGCTGCGGCTGGCCTTCCGCGACGCGGTGCGGCCGGGCGCCGTGCTGTGGGTGGCGGCGGCGGCCGTCTGGTGCGAGCCGGTGTGGACGACCCTGCGCTACGGGCAGATCAACCTGCTGATCGGCATCGCGGTCCTGTGGGACCTCACCCGCCGTGACGGCAACCGCTGGGCGGGCGTCGGAATCGGTCTGGCCACGGCGGTCAAGCTGACCCCCGGGCTCTTCGCGGTCATGCTGCTGATCACCGGCCTGCTCAGGTTCCGGGAGGCGGGCTGGAACCCCTGGCTGCGGAAGACCGCCACGGCGGTCGGGGCGTTCCTCGTCGCGACCCTCGGGTCCGCCGTCGTCCTGCCGAGGGACTCCCACCGTTTCTGGACCGACATCGTCTTCCGCGCGGACCGGGTGGGGCGTGTGGAGGCCGCCGCGAACCAGTCGCTGCGCGGGGTGTTCGCACGGGTGCTGCACACCGTCGACCCGGCTCTGTGGTGGCTCCCGGTGGCCGCCGTCGTCGCCGTGGCCGGGCTCGCGGTGTCGGTGACCGCCGCCCGGCGCGGGCGGACGGCGGAGGCCACCGTCGCCTGCGCGGCCACCGCGCTGCTGATCAGCCCGATCTCCTGGTCGCACCACTGGGTATGGTGCATGCCGATGGTGCTGCTCCTGGTGGCGCACGGGAGGGCCGAGTGGGCGACGGCGGTGGGGATGGGCTTCTACTCGTTCGCCCTGTGGCGCGTACCGCACGGCGCCGTCGAACGGCTTGAACTCGACCAGAACCGGTCGCAGATGATCCTCACCGCGCTCTATCCGACCATGGCCCTCGGGCTGTTGCTGTATCTGTCGGTCGTCGACCGGAGGGAACGGGAGCCCGGCGGTCGTCCGCCCGGGGACCTGACGGTGGCCAAGCAGCCGGGACGGACCACGAGTTCGACGGCCGGGGGGTCGGCCTTGACGAAGGAGCCGGCGGGCTAGGGCGTGTGCGGACGGGACCTCGCGGAGACGCCCTAAGCGGTGGCGAAGGAGTAGAAGCGCTTGAGTGTGCAGTGCTCGTCGAGGAGCCGACCGTAGATGGGCTCGCCCTCCAACTCCCGGTAGGTCTCGATGGGGTCGCCTTTTATGATCAGCGCCCGGGCGCACTCCTCGCACCAGTACTGGAACGAGGCGTTGAGCGGGTCCATGTCCCGGACGATGGGGGTGCCACTGCCGCACCAGTCGCATTTTCTCCTGTGTGCACCCATCACTCAGCTCCAGCTGTGGCCGCAGGCCGTGCACACGTAGGAAACTCCGCCGTTGTCGCCGAGTACTTGGGCCACATGGAACGAACCGCACGACGGGCAGCTCAGGCCGTTGGCCCACTCCGTCGCCGCGAGCAGCACACCGACCTGGTCGATGCTGCTGGCGGGCATCGCGCTCTCTCCTCCCCATCCGTGCCGTCGTCCCCCTCCGGCGGTCCGATTCTGTCACGGCATCGCAAGGAGGGCAGCATGATCAGGCCTGGGCTTTGCCTTCGGCGAGGGCTTTGCCCGGTCCTGCGGCATTGCCGTCCGCCGCGGCCCGCCGCCGCCCGAGACCGGCCACCGCGCCGAGAACCGCGGTGCCCGACAGCGCGAGCGCGCAGGCCCACGCGGCCTCGCCGGAGGCGCCGGGGCCGGGACCGTCCAACTGGCCCAGGAAGAGCGTGCCGAAGACCGCGACGCCGATCACCTGACCGAGCTGGGTCACGGTCACCAGCAGTCCGCTGGCGTCCGCCGCGTCCTCCTTACGTACGTCCGCGAGCGCGCCCGTCAGGGTGGGGCTGAACCCGAGCGCCAGACCCGCGCCCATGACCAGTTGGGCGGCATACATCCACACCCCTCCGTCGCCGCCGTCGCGGAGCACCAGTCCGAAGGCCGCCGTGGACAGTGCGGTGAGCACGAACCCGGCCGGGATCAGCCTCCTTTGGACGCGGGCGGGATACCGACGCCAGGTCAGGCCGACCGCGCCGAAGAGCAGTGCCCCCGGCGCGAAGGTCAGACCGGTACGCAGGGCGCTGTGGCCCAGGCCACCCTGGAAGTGCAGCGTGAAGATGAAGAGGAAGCCCGCGTTCACGGCCATCACCGCCATGATCCGCACGACCGCCGTGCCCATCCCCGGGATACGCAGCACACGCGGCGCGATCAGCGGGACGCCGCCGTGCCGGGCGAGCCGGGACTCGTACGCGAGGAAGGAACCGAAGGAGACGGCGGCGGCACCGAGCGAGAGCCAGGTCCACAGCGGCCAGTCCTGCTCCTGACCGAGGACGAGCGGGACGGTGAACAGCGAGACGGCCCCGGCCAGCAGCACCAGACCCGGCAGATCCAGGCCCCGGGTCCGGCGGGCGGCGACGGGCCGGTCGTCCGGCAGCACCCGCGCGCCGAGGACGAGCAGCGCGAGACCGACCGGGACGTTGACCAGGAACACCGGCCGCCAGCCGGCGCCGAAGAGATCGGCGGCGACCAGCAGCCCGCCGGCGACCTGCCCGGAGGCCGCGCCGGTCGCGAGCACCGCCGCGTAGGCGCCCAGCGCGGGCATCCGCCGCTCACCCGTGAAGTCGCGCTGGATGAGGCTGAGGACCTGCGGGATCATCAGCGCCGCGCCGGCGCCCTGCACCAGCCGGAAGGCGATCAACTGACCGGTGTCCGCGGCCAGTCCGCAGGCGAGCGAGGCCGCGGTGAACACGGCGAGCCCGCCCAGGTACGCACGGCGGTGGCCCAGCAGCTCGCCGATCCGTGAGCCGGTGATCAGCAGGACGGCGTAGGAGATGGTGTACCCGGCGATGACCAGTTGCAGCCCGGATCCGGACGCGTCGAGTTCGGTACGGATCGTGGGCGCGGCCACATTGACGATGAAGTTGTCGAGCAGGGCCATGAACTGCGCGGCGAGCACGACGCCGAGCAGCAGGCCCGGCCGTCTGTCAGTGCCACCGGCTTTACTGGACAGCGGGATGTCGGTCGAGGTGTGCGTCATGACGGCGAGCCTCGACCGGTTCGGACACGGGTGCCGAGAGCCCCTTGATACGGGTACTGACAGCACCTGGCAGGGGCGGGGCGGCCATCGCAGGATGGAGGTGTGACGACGATGACGGTGACACGGGCGACGGGCCGCCGGCGCAGGCCCGAGCTCGCGGCGTTTCTCCGGAGCCGGCGGGCGCGGGTGACGCCCGCGGACGTCGGGATGCCGCCGGGGCTGCGCCGACGCACGCCCGGCCTGCGCCGCGAGGAGGTCGCCCAGCTCTCCGGTGTCGGGGTGACCTGGTACACATGGCTGGAGCAGGGCCGTCCCATCAACGCCTCGGCGCAGGTGCTGGACGCGGTGGCGCGCACGCTCCGGCTGGACCGGACCGAGCGCGAGCATCTGTACCAGCTGGCGGAGGTGCCGTACGCGCCGGACCATGAGACCGCCGCCCCGCGAGGTGTCGACGGTGAGATGCGGGGCATCCTCGACGCGCTCGACCCCCGTCCGGCGGTCGTCTACAACGCGCGCTACGACATCCTTGCCGCCAACGCCGCCTACCGAGATCTCTTCGACGTCCGTGCGCTGCGGGCCATCGGGGTCCGCAATGTGCTGTGGATGCTCTTCGCGGTGCCGGAGCCCCACTGTCCGCTGGTGTTCCGGGAGACGGAGCTGCCGGTGATGGTGGCGACGCTGCGCGGGGCGTACGGACGCCATGTGGGCGAGCCGGCCTGGGAGTCGTTCGTGCGGCGCCTCTCGGCGGCCAGCCCGTACTTCGCGGAGCTGTGGGCCGGCGGGGACGTGCTGCGGCCCGGTCACCGGGTGAAGACGTTCCGGCACGAGGCGGTCGGCGAGATACGGATGACGTCGGTGTCCCTGTCGGTCGACGGGATGCCCGAGTGCCGGATCGTCGTCTACACCCCGGACGACGAGGAGAGCCGGCGCAGGACGGCGGCGCTGCGGGAGTTCCGGGAGGACGCGGGGCCCCGGAACGAGGAAATCCCGCCCTCGTGACGAGGACGGGATTCGATGATGTGGAGCTAAGGAGAATTGAACTCCTGACCTCCTGCATGCCATGCAGGCGCTCTACCAACTGAGCTATAGCCCCTCGTGTTCCCCGCGCTCCGGGCCGGTGAACAAGAAGAACTTTAGCCTGCGGTCAGCCGGAAAGTGAAATCACGTCCGCCGAGGTCCGGCGGCCCTCGTCAGGGGTCCGGGACAGCCCGCGGGCACGGGTCGTTCAGTCGTCGTCGCCGAGCACCGGCTCGGGGAGCGTCCCCGCGTTGTGCTCCTGGAGACGCCAGCCGCGCACGCCCTCGCCGAGAATCGACCAGCAGCAGTTGGAGAGCCCGCCGAGGCCTTCCCAGTGGTGTGCCTCCAGGCCCAGCAGCCGGCCGATCGTGGTGCGGATCGTGCCGCCGTGGCTGACCACGACGAGCGTGCCGTTGTCGGGGAGCTTGTCCGCGTGGCGCAGTACGACGGGGGCCGCCCGGTCGGCCACCTCGGTCTCCAGCTCGCCGCCCCCGCGCCGTACGGACTCGCCGCGCTTCCAGGCCAGATACTGCTCGCCGAACCGCTCCAGGATCTCCTCGTGGGTGAGGCCCTGCCAGGCACCCGCGTAGGTCTCGCGCAGCGCGGGGTCGTAACTGACGGGGAGCCCGGTCAGCGTGGCCAGCTCATGGGCCGTGGCGACGACGCGCCGGAGGTCGGACGCGACGATCGCGTCCGGCCGCAGCGACGCCAGCAGCCGGGCGGAGCGGCGCGCCTGCGCGACGCCCGCCTCGGTCAGCTCGATGTCCGTCGTGCCCTGGAAGCGGCGCTCCAGATTCCAGGCCGTCTGGCCGTGTCTCCACAGGATGACGCGGCGGCCCCTGCCGCCTCTGCCGCCGTTCAGCTCAGCTCACCTTCCATGGAGCCGTTCGCGTCCGCGTGCTCGGCGCCCTTGCCACGGGTCTTGACGGCGTCCTCCGGCAGCGGCAGCTCCGGGCAGTCCTTCCAGAGGCGTTCGAGCGCGTAGAAGACCCGCTCCTCGCTGTGCTGGACGTGGATCACGATGTCGACGTAGTCCAGGAGGATCCAGCGGGCGTCGCGATCCCCCTCACGGCGCACCGGCTTGGCGCCGAGGTCCTTGGACAGTCGCTCCTCGATCTCGTCCACGATCGACTTGACCTGGCGGTCGTTGGGCGCGGAGGCGAGGAGGAACGCGTCGGTGATCGACAGCACGTCACTGACGTCGTACGCGATGATGTCGTGCGCGAGCCGGTCTGCCGCCGCCTGGGCGGCGGCGGTGATGAGCTCGGTGGAGCGGTCCGTGGCGGTCACAGGCGATGCTTTCGTCGGCGGTCTGGAGACCCCCAGGGTCTCACGGACCGCCGACAAGCACTCACAGCGTTTCTATCAGCCGCTTTCGTAGTCTCCACCGAGGGTGACCAGGACATCCGCGTTCGGCGGTGCCTTGTCCTTCTTGACCGCGCTCACCGGCAGGCCGAGCGTCTTGGCGACCTCTTCCGCCTGCGCCTTGTTCTTCGCGTCACCGTAGACGACCTGCGACGAGGCGGCCGGATCGGCCGTACCGCCGTCGACGAAGGTGTAGCCGCCGTTGATGATCGAGACCCGCGCGGCGTCCGTGTCCGCCTTGTCGCCCGTGGCGTTCTTCACACCGACCCGCAGGGCGGCGCCCTCCTCGGGAGCGCTGACGGTGCCGCCGAGGACGTCCTTGACGACGGTGTCGGTGGCCTCCTGACCGAGGGAGCCGTCCTCGGCCACCGGCAGGACCGTCGTCCTGTAGTCGCCGACCTTGGCGTGGGCCGCGAGGTTCGCCAGGGCCGCGCCCAGGTCCTGCTCGGTCATCGGGGGTTCGAGGATCTGCGCCAGGGTCTCGACGGTGATCGTCGCGCCCTTCGGGTCGTCCGAGATCTTCCGCAGGACGCCCTGCATGACCGCGCCGAACCGCTCCAGCTGTTTCACCTCGGGCTCGTCGGGTCCCCGATGGGTGGCGTACGCGACGGCCGCCTGCCCGTTGAGTGTCTCCTCCGCGCCCTTGGTGACGAGCGGGTCCTCGCCCTTCTTGGCGGCCGGGATGTCGACGTCCGTGGTGATGTCGATGTTGCCGACCAGCTCGACGAGATTCTCCAGATACGGGGTGTCGAGCCGCCAGGTACCGGAGATCTTGGTGCCGAGCAGGGTGTCGACGGACTCACGGGTGCTCTGCGAGCCGCTGTCGGCGACGGACTTGGCGAGCGTGCCGGTGGCCCCGGTCTCCCCGTCCGCCACGAGCGTGGAGTTGGGCAGCAGGACGGTGGTGCCCTGCTTGGTGGTGGAGTTGTTGACGAGCAGCGCCGTGGAGGTGCCCTTGTCCTTCGTGTTGTGCAGATTCACCATGATCACGTCGCGCTTCTGCGGACCAGTGGCGGTGTTCTGCTTCTCCTCGTCGGACGAGAGGCCGGGCAGCTTGCCCGCGTACCAGAGGTAGCCGACGCCGCCGGCCACCACCAGCGCCATCACGACCACCAGGGCGACGACGCGGCTGCGGCCCCGGCGTCGGGCCTCCTCGCGGCGCTCCGAGCGGCTCTCGGTGAACTTGAGCCAGTCGATGACGTCTTCGGAGTCGGCGTCCGGCTCCTCTATGAAGGAGAACTGGTCCGTCTTGTAGTCGCCGTCGGGCGCGGACCGCCGCTGTCCGGGCACGGCGGCCTCGGGAGCCTCGGCGGGCGCGGACACGGAAGCGGACGCCTGCGCGGGCTCCTCGACGGGTGCCGACTGCCGCGGGGGCGTCTGGTGCGGTTGTTGCTGCTGCGGGATGTTCCACTGCGTGGTGTCGACCGCCGCGGGCCCCCGGCCGGTGTCGTAGCCGTAGCCCTGCTGATCTTGCGGCTGTTGCTGTTGCTGTTGCGGTTGCTGTTGGGCGTACGGGTCGTACGGAGCCTGCTGCTGTCCGTACGGGTCGTAGCCGTACCCCTGCTGCTGGTGCTGCTGCTGGGCGTACGGGTCGTACTGCTGGTCCTGAGGCGGCTGTTGAAGCTGCCCCTCCTGCTGCTGTTGCTGCTGGTACACCGGTTGCCCGTACTCGTCGTAGCCCACGATCTGCGGCTGGGCGTAATACGGGTCGTACGGGTCGTACGGCTGCTGGTCGTTCACCGGTGCCCCTCTCCGTGGCTCATTCGCCGCGGTACAACTGGCGCTTGTCGATGTAGCGCACCACACCGTCCGGCACCAGATACCAGACCGGATCGCCCTGCGCGACCCTTGCCCGGCAGTCGGTCGACGAGATCGCCAGCGCGGGAACCTCCACCAACGAGACCCCGCCCTTGGGCAGTCCGTCGTCCGTCAGATCGTGTCCGGGCCGGGTGACACCGATGAAGTGGGCCAGCGCGAACAGTTCTTCGGCGTCCCGCCAGCTGAGAATCTGGGACAGCGCGTCAGCCCCGGTGATGAAGAAGAGATCCGCGTCGCCGTGCAGGGAGTGCAGGTCCCGCAGCGTATCGGTGGTGTAGGTCTTGCCGCCACGGTCGATGTCGATACGGCTGACCGAGAACTGCGGGTTGGAGGCCGTCGCGATGACCGTCATCAGATAACGGTCCTCCGCCGGCGAGACCGCCGAGTGGCTCTTCTGCCACGGCTGGCCCGTCGGTACGAACACCACCTCGTCGAGGGCGAACAGCGCGGCCACCTCGCTGGCCGCCACCAGGTGCCCGTGGTGGATCGGGTCGAACGTCCCGCCCATCACCCCGAGACGGCGTTTGCCGTCCTGTCCGGCGCCGGCCGGTGCTGCCTGTTTTCCCATGCCCCCGGAGCCTACCGGCACGCCGTTACGGTCCCGTCTCAGCGGTCGCGGTTGAAGCGGGTGGTGATCCACAGCGCCAGCAGCAGCGCGAACAGCGCGCCACCACCGGTGAGGTACGGGCTGAGGGTCTCGTGGTTGCCGCCGTGCTCTCCACCCTCGGCGGCGACGGTGACCATGCTGGCGGCGGTGCTGTAGAGACTCATCTTCGGCATGACCTATTCGATCGGGAGCGGAGGACGTCGCGGACATCGTATGCGGGCCCGTCGGGCACGCTCACGCCGACTCGGACGTTGATGTCGACGACGGAGCGCAGCGGCCCCGCACAACGGTAGTCGCAGCGCATACGGTGGGGACTGTCAGGGGGACGAGCCGATGACTCGTACGAACAGGGGAATTCAATGACCGCAGACGGCCACGGTGCAGCCAGTCACGAGAATGTGCCGAGCAGGCAGCGCAAGCGCTTCCCCGGGATCTCCTCACGGGCGTACGAACATCCCGCGGACCGGTCGGCCCTGGTGGCGCTCCGTAAGCTGAGCGGTTTCGACACGGTCTTCAAGGCGATGAGCGGCCTGCTCCCGGAGCGGAGCCTGCGGCTGCTCTTCCTCTCCGACTCGGTGCGCGTCAGCGACGTGCAGTTCGCGCATCTGCACACGATGCTGCTGGACGCCTGTTACATCCTGGACCTGGAGAAGGTCCCCACGATGTACGTCGCGCAGAACCCGACGCCCAACGCCATGTGCATCGGTCTCGACGAGCCGATCATCGTGATCAACACGGGTCTCGTCGAGCTGCTGGACGAGGAGGAGATGCGGGCGGTCGTCGGCCACGAGGTGGGCCACGCGCTGTCCGGGCACTCGGTCTACCGGACGATACTGCTCTTCCTCACGAACATCGCGCTCAAGGTCGCCTGGATCCCGCTCGGCAATGTCGCGATCATGGCGATCGTGTCGGCGCTGCGCGAGTGGTTCCGCAAGTCGGAGCTGTCGGCGGACCGGGCCGGGCTGCTGGTCGGCCAGGACCCCCAGGCGTCGATGCGCGGTCTGATGAAGATCGCGGGCGGCAATCATCTGCACGAGATGAACGTGGACGCGTTCCTGGAGCAGGCCCGGGAGTACGAGGCCGCGGGCGATCTGCGCGACTCCGTGCTCAAGATTCTGAACGTGCTGCCGCGTACGCACCCGTTCACGACGGTGCGCGCCGCCGAGCTGAAGAAGTGGGGCGAGAGCCGCGACTTCCAGCGGATCATGGACGGCCACTACCCGCGCCGTACGGAGGACAAGGACACGTCCGTCAGCGACTCGATCCGTGACTCCGCCTCGCACTACGCGGACAGCGTCCGCACGAGCAAGGACCCGCTGATGAAGCTGGTCGGCGACATCGCGGGCGGCGCGGGCGACCTCGGCGGCAAGCTCCGGGACAGGTTCACGGGCGGTTCGTCGGGGAACGGGGGCGGGGGCGGCACCGGCGGCGGCGAGGGCGGGAACGGCGCCCGGCCGGCCGACGAGGGCAAGTAGCCGAGCCACCGGGCCCCCACCGCGTCCCCAGCTGTTACGGGGATCAGCCGCGGGGCTGTGCGCCCTCGTCGAGGACACCGCACAGCCCGGCGGAGGGCGGCCCCTTCACATACGGATCGGTGCCGGCCGGTCCCGTGGCCTTGGCCCTGCCACCGGCCAGCAGAGGCCTCAGGGTGGTCGGCGGCTCGTTCGAGCAGGCCTGCGGGCCGGCCTGCACCTCGCTGGTCACCAACTCGGCCTGGTGTCTGGGCAGATCCTCACGGTCGAGGCGGAAGTGCAGGGTCCGCCGGACGGTGAAGAGCGAGGCGTTCTCCCCCGCCGGTTTCCCGGCCGGTCTCAGCGCGTAGACGAAGGTGTGGTCCGAGAGGACGTCGATCGTGCCGGGCGCGGTCTCCGAGTAGCGCAGCGTGCCCCGGACACGGACGGCCGATTCGGCGAGCGCCACCGTGTCCGGGTCGAAGCGCGTCAGCCAGCCCGCCGGAGCGTGTCTGCCGTCGTCGGCGGGTTCGTCGAAGGTCTGGTCGAACTGGGCGAGCTGACCCGGGTCCAGCATCATCCGCACCGAGCGCCGTTCCGTGCCGGTGAGGACATCCGGGTCGAGGGACGAGGCGACGAGGTAGTCCTTGGCGGTGGCCAGGGCGCTCATCACCTCGTTCTCCGTGAAGTGCGGTGTGCGGCGCGCCAGGGGCAGCGGGATCCCGGAGGCTCCGGTGCCGAACTCCGCGGCGGGACTGCGTCTCAGCAGACTGCCGGGGTCGCCGCCCGGGACCACGCCGGGCGGGGCGAGCGGAATGAACGTCGTACGCAGCGGCTCCGCCGACCGGGTGAACGGCGGCCGGTACGGGGGCCGTACACCTACGTAGACGGCGGTACCGAAGGCGACGGCGACTATGAGGACGAGCAGCAGCGCCTGGACCGATCCCCTGCGGGGTGTCCGGGAGCCTGCCCGGGACCTCTCGGCGGGGTCCCGTCTGCGGACGGCGTGCGAGTGGTGGCCCATCCGTTCCTGGGCGGAGAACTCCTGGAGCCGGGCAGCACGGACGAACGATTCGTCGAAGACGACGGATCGGAATTCGTCCTCACCATTGCCGGGGGTTCCCTCGGGAGTGCCCTCGGGTGGGTCTCCGCGCCCTGCCATACCTTCAGGTTAGGTCGGCTCGGCCGAACATAAACTCGGACGCCGTCCTCAAGAACGGCATGAGCGGGGAGGGTCAGGGCGCCCTTACCGGGGTACGCGCGAGGGGCTCACGCGCGGGCGCACAGGCGGCGCGGGCGGTTCAGGGCGTGCTGCGCGGCACGGCCGAGACCTTGGGGACCGAGTACTCCGTCGAGGCGGTCGGCGCGCCCCCGCCGCGCGAGCTGTCGACGCCGGTGGTGGCGGGAGGCGGCACGCGGTCCTGCCGGTTGCCCGACGCCCCGCGGTAGACAGCCGTGAACGCGAGGGCGACCATCCCGATGCCCATCACCACGGCGAGGATCCAGGCCACGGGCCGGTGCCAGCGGGCCCGGCCCCGGTAGGGCCGCAGAGAGCCGCCATGGCGTCCGTAGGGGCCGAAGTCGCCGTCGGGGTCGTCCGGGTCGTAGCCGCCGCCGTACAGCCGCTCGTCGTACTCGCCGGACGGGCCGTAGCCCTCGTCGTAACGGTCGTCGTCCGAGGGGCCGCCGTAGGCCCGTGCGCGGGCCGCCTCCGCCTCCGCGCGCGCCTGCGCGGCGGCCAGCAGCCGCTCGACGGCGGTCGGTTCATGAACGGGTGCGGACCGGATGAATTCCTCGTCGAACACCACGGAGGCGAAGTCCTCGTCCGCGCCTCCGCGGTCGTCGTCAGGCTCCCAGCCGTCCGGGAACGGCTTGCCCCCCACGTCGTCCGGCACCTTCTCAGAGTAGACCGGGCAGGGCGTTTTCGGCAGAGACCGTGCAGATTCCCCGGGATTCCCCTCCCTACTACCGTGTGTGACCGTCGCCCGTGACGATGTACTTGGTCGAGGTCAGCTCGGGCAGTCCCATGGGCCCCCGCGCGTGCAGCTTCTGCGTGGAGATGCCGATCTCGGCGCCGAAGCCGAACTGGCCGCCGTCGGTGAACCGCGTCGACACATTGACGCCGACGGTCGTGGAGTCGACCAACTGGGTGAAACGGCGGGCCGCGGCCTGCGAGGTGGTGACGATGGCCTCGGTGTGACCGGAGGACCAGAGCCGGATGTGGGCGACGGCGCTCTCCAGCGAGTCGACGACGGCGGCGGCGATGTCGTACGACAGGTACTCGGTCTCCCAGTCCTCCGCGGTCGCCGGTACGACCGTGGCCGCCGTGCCGCCCGCAGCCTGCGCGTACTCCAGCACCCGCTCGTCGGCGTGGACGGTGACACCGGCCTCGCCGAGCGCGTCCAGCGCGCGCGGCAGGAAGGCGCCGGCGATGTCCTGGTGGACCAGGAGCGTCTCGGCGGCGTTGCAGACGCTGGGGCGCTGGGCCTTGGAGTTGATGAGGATGTCGACGGCCATGTCGAGATCGGTCTCGGCGTCCACGTACACATGGCAGTTGCCGGTGCCCGTCTCGATGACGGGGACGGTGGACTCCTCGACGACCGTACGGATCAGCGAGGCACCGCCGCGCGGGATCAGCACGTCCACCAGGCCGCGGGCGCGCATCAGTTCACGTACGGAGTCGCGGTTCTCGCCGGGCACGAGCTGGACGGCGTCGGCCGGCAGCCCGGCCCCGCCGACGGCGTCGCGCAGCACGCGCACGAGCGCGGTGTTGGAGGCGTACGCGGACGACGAGCCGCGCAGCAGCACGGCGTTGCCCGACTTCAGACAGAGCGCCGCCGCGTCCACGGTGACATTGGGGCGGGCCTCGTAGATGATCCCGACGACGCCGAGCGGGACCCGGACCTGGCGAAGGTCGATCCCGTTGGGCAGGGTCGAACCCCGCACCACCTCACCGACGGGGTCGGGCAGCGCGGCCACGTCCCGTACGTCGGCGGCGATGGCCCGCACGCGCTCGGGCGTGAGGGTCAGCCGGTCGATGATCGCCTCGCTGGTGCCCGCCTCCCTGGCACGCGCGATGTCCTCACCGTTCGCCTTGATGATCTCCTGCGTACGGACCTCAAGAGCGTCGGCGATCGCCAGCAGTGCGTCGTCCTTGACCGAGCGCGGCAGTGGGGCGAGATCGGCGGCTGCGGAGCGGGCGCGGTAGGCGGTCCTGGTGACCGGGGTCAGGTTGTCGTACGGCGAGAGCGAGGTCATGCCCGCAGAGTAATGCGCGCGCTGCGGGCACTTCCCCCGTATCCCGTACTACGAGACGGCCGCGGCCCCCGCCGCGCGGGACCGCCCCGGCTGTCAGAACGGGTGGACGCCCACCGGCGCGGCCGGCGGCGGACCGTAGCCCTCCGCGATACGCAGGTGGTAGGTCTCCCGGTCGATGACCTCCAGGCCGACGATCTCCCAGGGCGGCAGCCTGGCGCTCGACCGGTGCTCGCCCCAGAGCCGCAGCGCGACGGCCGCGGCGTCGTGGAGATCCCTGGCCTCTTCCCAGTAGCGGATCTCCGCGTGATCGTTGGCGTATCTGCTGGTCAGCAGGAACGGATGGTCGTGGGCGAGCTGTTCGAGGCCCCGTCTGACCTCGGGAAGCGGCGCCTGTGGACCCGACACGCTGAGCGTGATGTGCCAGAGCTTCGACACCGCGCGGTCCTCACCGCGCGACTGCGTCTGCCGGGACGTGCCCTGATCCTGTACGTCCTCGTAGTCGTCGAAGTCCGCCCCGGCTCCGACGCTGGTCAGCGTCCGTTCCTCCCCCGCGGCCCTCCGGGCGTGCAAGGTGCCTCCTCCTGACCCGAGGGACCCCGCCCCCGGGCGCGTTCTTCTCACCGGCGGCCTCCTGTCGCTGCTTCGTCGTACTGCTACCCCGCCTCTAACCCCTGAGACAAAGTTGACCAGCCCTGGGCGGGGCATGGGGTGCTTTCGGTAAAGGTCCCTTCCAAAAAACCGGACTTTCAGCCGTTTCAGGGGAAGGTCAAGGTCGCAGGATGACCAGATCATCCCTGTGCACGACCTCGCGCTCGTACGCGGGTCCCAGATCCCGTGCCAGATCCCGGGTGGAGCGGCCGAGGAGCTGGGGGATCTCCTTGGCGTCGAAGTTGACCAGACCGCGGGCGACGGCGCGGCCCGCGGTGTCGCGCAGCTCGACCGGGTCCCCCGCGCTGAACTCCCCCTCGACCGCGGCGATTCCGGCCGGCAGCAGCGAGGTGCGGCGCTCGACGACCGCCCGTACGGCGCCGTCGTCGAGGGTCAGCGCGCCCTGCGGGGTGGACGCGTGGGCCAGCCAGAGGAGGCGGTCGGCCGAACGGCGCCCGGTCCGGGCGAAGTAGGTGCCGGTGTCGCGGCCGGCGAGGGCGTCGCCCGCGCGGCCCGCCGACGCCAGGACGACGGGGATGCCGGCCGCGGCGGCGATCCGGGCCGCCTCGACCTTGGTGACCATGCCGCCGGTGCCGAGCCCGGCCTTGCCCGCGCTGCCCATGGAGACGCCGACCAGATCGGCGGGACCGTCGACGCGCTCGATCCGTGAACTGCCGGGCTTGCTGGGATCGCCGTCGTACAGGCCGTCGACGTCCGAGAGCAGGACGAGCAGATCGGCGCGGACGAGATGGGCGACGAGGGCGGCCAGCCGGTCGTTGTCGCCGAAGCGGATCTCTTCGGTGGCGACGGTGTCGTTCTCGTTGACGACGGGGACGGTGCCCATCGTGAGCAACTGGTCGAGCGTGCGGTAGGCGTTGCGGTAGTGGGAGCGGCGGCTGGTGTCGTCGGTGGTGAGCAGGACCTGCCCGACGCGGAGCCCGTACCGCGAGAACGACGAGGCGTAGCGCGCGACGAGGAGCCCCTGACCGACGCTGGCGGCGGCCTGCTGGCGGGCGAGGTCCCGGGGGCGGCGGGCGAGGCCGAGCGGGGCGAGTCCGGCGGCGATCGCGCCGCTGGAGACGAGGACGATCTCCTTCTCGCCGCCACCGCGTGCCTTGGCGAGTACGTCGACGAGGGCGTCGACCCGGTCGGCGTCGAGCCCGCCGGAGGCGGTGGTGAGCGAGGAGGAGCCGACCTTGACGACGACCCTGCGAGCTTCGGTTACGTGCTGCCTTGCCACTGTCACGGCCCCGAATCTATGCCAGCGCCCGGGCCCGGCGCGCGCTCGTTTCACGCGCTGGACAGCCGCGGGGGCGCCCCTGGGCCGGGCGCCGGGGGGCGTACGGGGTTGGCCGAGGCGGGGACATGCGCCCGGCCCGGCCGCCCCCTCCGGGAGGGGCGCCGGGCCGGGCGGCCGGTGGGGCGTCAGCGGGGGACGGGGGTGCTCGTGGTGGTCGGTTCCGGGAGGGCCGCCGGCTCCGCGGGGTCGGCCTCCGGGTCGGGGGCGGGCTCGCGCTCCGGCTGGGTGCCCGGCTGTTGCTGGGCGCTCAGGCGCTGCGCCACGCCCACGTTCCGGGCGACCGCCTTGGCGCCCAGCGCGGCCACCGCGGCGTTGAACTGCTCGATCGACGTCGGCTCGTCGGGCCCCAGCAGATACGTCTTCAGCTCGCGCCTGGCGGGCGCCAGCCGGTCCGCCGCCGGATCGGCGACCGCGTTCAGCAACTCGTCCAGTTCGGCCGCGCTGTTGGACAGGACGACGGCGGCCCGTACGGCGGTGTTCTGCCGCTTGAACTCCTCCACGCCCAACTGCGCGGAGTCCGTCACCGCGTACGGCTTGCCGCTCGCGATGAAGTCCGACACGACGCTGGAAATGTCCGAAACCATCCCGTGGGACTGGTTGAAGCAGTCGTACAGCTTGGGCTCGGCGCCCGTCACGATTTTATGTTCCCACCAGCCGAACGTACGCCAGTACGCGTCGTCCCACTCGGCCCTCAGCGCCTTCGCCCGGTCCAGGCGCTCATAGTCGGCGAGCGAGACGCGCGACTCCTCCGACTCGTCGCCGCCCGCGCGGCCGGTCTCGGTGAGCGCGGCCAGCCGCTCCTCGATACGGGCCAACTCCGCCCGCGCGGCGACCTGTTCCGCCTGCGCGTCCGCGCTCTCCTTCGCCCAGCGGGGCTCGGCCGCGCGTGCCACGTTCGCCGCGTTCACCATCGCCGTGATCCGGTCGTGGACGGCCTTGGCCTTCTTGTCGCGGATCCCGGTGAAGGGGTGCGGCTTGTAGATGACGCGGACCGGCCTGTCGGCCTTCAGCAGCCGCTTGACGATGTTCTCGCCGGCCAGCAGGAGCGAGGTGTTGCCGGGGTTGTCGTCCCAGCCCTCCCAGGTGGGGGCGTACAGGATCGTCGGTACGGGGTGCCCGGGCGCGTCCGCGCCGGTCCTGATGGGCGCGAGCTGCGGTCGGCCCACCTCAACGATGTCGTCGTCGCGGACGCCGACGTCGGCCAGCGCGTAGCGGTCGCGCCCGGCCCGGCCGGCCGTCCACACCTCGTCGTACACCTTGCTGAACGGGTTGACGCTGGCGATCTTGTCGCTGTCGCCGTGGCCGATGAAGACGTGCTTCATCGTCGGCACGCGCAGCAGATGGATGTTCTTGCCGACGTTGGCCGCGTAGAGCGCGACCTGGACCGACGACAGGTCGAGGTTCATCAGGTGCGTGCCGCCGGGGACGCAGAGCACCGGCAGCCAGGTCGGGGCGAGTTGGGTCATGATGGCCCGCTCGCGCAGCAGGACCAGCGGCCGGCCCTCGGACTGCTCCAGGGTCTCCAGCCACATGTTGACCTGGTACGCGGACTCCTTGGAGCCGGAGAAGTACAGGACGACCGAAGGCTGGTACTCCCGCAGCCAGTTGTCGACCGCGCCGAGGACGACGGGCGGCTTCGGCACCCGGCGGCTGCGGCGCAGGTACGGCACCAGCAGCAGGATGTAGACGAGGCCCAGCACGAGCGTGACGCCGAGTCCCGCGTACCCGTACGCGTCGGTGCCGGACTGCGCGGCGACCAGCAGACCGGCGATCGCGAACAGGTCGAGGTGGAGCATCTTCTCGGCGGAGCGGTCGACCAGATAGCCGGGCGGGGCGTCCGGGATACGCAGGGCGTGCAGGTCCACGTTGCGGGCGACGACGGGCATGCCCCGGCGCAGCCGGATCAGGGTCGCCAGCGCGCCCTGCGGTGCCTGGATGCCGTAGAAGAGCAGGAAACCGGCGACCGCCGCGTAGAACAGGGGCTGCTCGGCCAGGCCCATCCGGGCCAGGAGCAGCACCAGCAGCAACTGCCGCACCAGGAAGCGGATCGACAGACCGGCCCGGACCTTGTTGAGCCGGTTGACGAGGTAGCTGTTCCGCTGATGCAGATATCGGTCCGCGCCGTAGGTCACGGCGCAGGCGGCCGCGAAGAACCAGAGGTTCGGGATCAGCGCTGCGAGCATGACGCACGGGTATCCCAGCCCCAGCAGGGCCGCCGCGGCCAGCTCGGCTCGGCTGCCCACACGGGCCAGGCGAATTGCGGTCGAAATCACGAAGAACCTGCTCCAGGAGGGGGTGCCGGTTATTTCACAGTTGCCGGTTGTTTCACGGTTGGCGGGAATTGTGAAGCCGGGGCTTCACGCACACGGGCCTCTGCAATTCGCCGAATGGCGACCGCAAAGGCCCGTTTAATGCAAACTTATGGCGAATTATTACACATCTTCCTGGCGGTCAAGGACGGAGGCCAGCGCCTGCTCGAATCCCGACGCCTCGGAAGAGGCTTCCCGGGTCGGGTCCTGCTGCCGTACGTCGATCACATGTCCCGTCAGCTCCGAGAGCAGCACGTCGAGCGACGTGCGCGCGACGGCCTCGGAGGAGAGCAGCGAGCCGGCGGGCTCGGCGCCGAACGCCTTGGTGCGCATCGGGGTCGCCGTACGTTCCGGATTGACGCAATTCACCCGGATGCCGTCCGTCGCCCATTCGTCCGAGAGGGCCTGGGTGAGATTCACCATGGCCGCCTTGGTCGACGAATAGAGGCTGTATTCGGCGCGTCCCCGGGTGTAGCTGCTCGATGTGTAGAGGAGAAGCTGGCCCTGGGTCTCGGCCAGATACTTGTACGACGCCCGGGCGATCTGGACGGGCGCCAGATAATTGACGTTCAGCGCTTCCTGAATCGTGGTGTTGTCCGTCTCGGCGAGCTTGCCGATGCGCAGGACACCCGCCGTGTTGATGACGTAGTCGATCCGGCCGGTCGCCGAGTAGGCCTTCGACAGCGCGTCGTCGACGTGCTCCGGGTTCTCGACATGGGTCCCGGTGGTGGAGCGGCCGAGCGCGTACACGTTCGCCCCGTACCGCTCGGCGAGGGCGGCGATGTCCGCGCCGATGCCGTACGAACCGCCGAAGACCACCAGCGTCTTGCCGGAGAGCAGTTCGCGGTAGGCCGCCTCGTCCGCCTGCACGGGGGCGGCGGTGGAGGCGAGTTGGAACAGCTTGTCGGCGATGAAGACGTCGACCGGCTGGGTGACCTTCATGTTGTACTCGTCACCGGCGACGACGTAGATGGGCACGTCGGGCAGATAGCGCAGGACCACCGAACAGTCGTCGGTGGCCTGGAAGTTGGGGTCGCCGGCCGCGATCTCGTACGCCCTGCGGATCGTGGACAGCTTGAACGCCTGCGGTGTCTGGCCGCGCCGCAGCCGCGAGCGGTCGGGGACCTCGGTGATGAACTCCCCGTCGCCGCCGTGGGTGCGGGTCACGATGATGGTGTCCGCGGACGGGATCGCGACATCGACGGCCTGATAGCGGTCGAGGGCGTCCACACAGTCCTTGATGACGCGCTGTGACAGAAGCGGACGGACCGCGTCATGGAACAGGACGTTGCGGTCCTCGCCCTCGGCGAGTCCCTCGCCCAGCGCCGAAATGGCGCGCTCCGTCGTCTCGTTACGGGTCTGGCCGCCCTCGATGACCTTGGTCACCTTGGTGAGACCCGCCTTGGCGACGATCTTCTCGACGTCGGGCACGAAACCCGGTGCCATCAGCACGATCACGTCGTCGATCGAGTCGGACTGCTCGAAGATCGACAGCGTGTGCTCGATGACAGCCTTTCCCGCGATCTTCAGCAGCTGCTTGGGGATCGACAGGCCCACGCGCTGGCCGGTACCACCGGCGAGCACGACTGCCGTGGTGCGGGGATGGGCTGCATGCGGCACAGACACGGAACGACCTACCTTGAGACGAGTGGGGGACGCCCTGATGGTCGCACTCTCCGTGACCGTCTCGCAAGGCGGACGTCCGATGCCCATCACCTATAGGAAACCATCCGTTCACCCTCTGGCCAGCCAGATTGAGACCGGGCCGGGCCGGGCGCGGCGTGATCGACACCACATCCCCGCGCCGACCAGGCAGTTACCTCCACCGGACCTTTACTTCGCATCCGCGATTTCCCGACCGCCATATAAGCGCTAGGTAAGCGAAATCCGCCGCTCGTCAGCGGATTCCGCGGTCCCACGCTATTTCTGCGGAGCGTCCGCCACGTTGACGATGAGGTCGTTGGTCCCCATGTACATGATCCTTACCCGCACCCACTGGGCCGGTCGACTCCTGAGTTTACGGACCACTCGGCGCAACGGTCCCCAGGGCCTGCTCTTACGGACTTCCGTGACCGGGTATTCGTAGATCGGCCGCTTCTCCACGACATCGTCCAGCACCCGCGCGACCTTGACCGGCGCGGCGTCCGGGGCGTACTTGAGCAGCAGGTCCCACGACTCCGACCTGGCGACCTGGCGCGCGGCCGGCCCGGACGCGGGGAAAGTGAAGCGGAATCCGCGCTCCCCCTCCCTGCTGCCCGCGTACGTCAACTCCTCGGCGGGCTTGCCCCGTCGGCGTACCACCAGCGACGGCCGCTGGGCCATCGTGCCGGCGCCGAGCAGCTCACCCGCGACCGTGATCCGCTTGCCTTCGACACGGATGTCACCGGCCTCCGCGTGGACCGGGCGCACCCAGGCACGGAGCGCCAGATGCTTCTGGGGCCGTGTCGCGTACGGGACAAGATTATGGACGGGCTCGCCGTGCCGCGCGCGTTCGCAGGCGCTCATCGCGCCGCGCTGGTCGATGGAGCGGGCGGCGATCCGTACCCGCCGTCCCGACTCCGGGAGTTCGGCGAAGCACTCCCAGACGCCCTCGGTGAACTCGGCGTCCGCCGGAATCGTGACCGTGCCGTTGCCGGAGAGGGCGAAGACGCGCTCCTGGGTACGCATGTCGGCGCGTACGCAGACCAGTTTCAGCCCCTGGTGGACGACGGCGGCGGCCTGCGGCGCGACGAGCGAGAAGGCCAGCGCGCCGGCCGGCTCCACCACGCAGTCGGCGACCGGCGCGAAATCGCCCACGGCCGCGCGCTGGGCGGCGACCGTACGCAGCTCGCCGAAGAGCTCCTCGTACTTCTTGGCGACCTGGCTGGGATCGAACCGTGAGGCGTTGCGCACGGCCGCCGCGCTCATCCGGCGGCGGAGCGGCTCGTCGTCGATGAGCGTGAGCAGTGCCTGGGCGACCGCGTCGGGGTCCGACACCGGCACCAACAGGCCGTCCACACCGGGCTGGAGGATCTCCCGGGGGCCGTAGTCGCAGTCGCTGCTGACGACGGGCAGGCCGCAGCGCATGGCCTCCACGAGGGTCATGCCGAAGGACTCGTGGCGCGAGGTGGACGCGGCGATGGCGCCCTTCGCCCACTCCGGCTCGATCGGCGAGACGGAGCCCATGAGCCGCACGCTGTTGTAGAGCCCGAGCGAATCGATCTGCCGGCGCAGGTTCTCCTTCTCCGGGCCGCCGCCGTAGATCCGCAGGTCCCACTCGGGGCGCGCGGCGACGACCTTGGCGAACGCGTCGACGAGCACGCTGTACTGCTTCTCGGCGGAGAGCCGCCCGGCGGCGACGATCGTGGTGCCCGAGCCCGTGGACGGCTGGATCGACGGCTCGGGAACGCTGTTGGAGATGGCCAGCACCCGGGTCGCGGGCAGCGGCATCTGCGCGCGGTAGACGGCGGCGTCGCCCTCGGAGACGGTGACGTAGGCGTCGAGGGCGTCGATGTGCTGGTACATCTCGTTGCGCAGCGCGGGCTTGTGGTGGTTGTACGTCATGTGCTCCTGGCCGATGAGCACGGCGCTCGCCGGGGCGAACTGGGCCACGTACGCGGCGAGTCCTGGCCTGGTGCCGATGACGACGTCGGCGTCCGACTCCGCGTAGTGGTCCCTGACCCGCTCGTCGGTCAGCTTGCTGTACTCGCGGTAGCGGGCCTCGTTCCGCGGGAAGTACTCGGCGGGCTGGAGATGGAGCGGGTGGTCCTTCTCGTACGCCGGGGACTCCTTCCAGGTGTGGATGAGCGGGACGAGCGTGATGCGCGGGTCGACGTCGAAGAGCGGGACGGGCCGGTGTCTGAAGACCGAGACGATCTCCACCTCATGCTGGTCGGCGAACTCCTCCGCGAGGTTGAGCGTGGTGCGGATGGTGCCGCCGATGCCATAGATGGTGTGGATGAGGAAGGAGATCTTCATCAACGCTCCGTTCGGTGTTCGGAATCCCGGGCGGTCATCCCAAGTTCCCCTTCAGTTCCGGACGGGTTTACGCAGCCGTCATGGCTGTGCCCCGCATGCAAGACGGGCGAAGTCCACCGACGGTTGTGCGAGTACTTGAAAAGAAACCGCATGACTCATTATTCCGCCCATATCGCTCCATGCCCGCAGTTGGCTTTCGGCCATCCGGCGCGTCGCGCCGTGCGCGCACGACGAAGGCCGCGGTCCGCTCCGGTGGGAGCGGACCGCGGCCTTCGTGGCGCGTGGGGCGGATCGGGGCACCGGGGGCGCGACGGCGTGTAGTCGCTCCGTCACCGATCGAAATCGACGCTTACGGAACCGAACCGGGTCCGGACCTGTGCGAAGCCCGGGCGGACCGGAGCCGGGGCGAGGCCCCGCGCGGCGCGATCCCCCTCGCTAGAACGGCTTGAACTCGTCGTACTCCTTGTCCGCGTCGTCGCGCTCCGCGTCCCGGTCCCTGCGTCGTACGGCCGCCGGGCGCGGCGCGTCCAGCCGGTGGTCCTCACCACGCCGGCCGAGCATCTCGGCGCCGGCCATCACCGTCGGCTCCCAGTCGAAGACGACCGCGTCGTCCTCGGGACCGATCGCGACGCCGTCGCCGGAGCGGGCACCGGCCTTCATGAGCTCGCCCTCGACGCCGAGCCGGCTGAGCCGGTCGGCGAGATAGCCGACCGCCTCGTCGTTGCTGAAGTCGGTCTGCCTGACCCAGCGTTCGGGCTTCTCGCCCCGTACCCGGTAGAGGCCGTCCTCCTCCAGCTCGACGGTGAAGCCCGAGTCGTCGACCGCCTTCGGGCGGATGACGACCCTGGTGGCCTCCTCGACGGGCTTCGCCGCGCGCTGGGCGGCGATGATCTCGGCGAGCGCGAAGGAGAGCTCCCTGAGACCGGTACGGGCCACGGCGGACACCTCGTACACACGCAGGCCGCGCGCTTCGAGTTCGGGGCGGATCATCTCGGCGAGATCCAGCCCGTCCGGGATGTCGATCTTGTTGAGGACCGCGATGCGCGGGCGGTCGTCGAGACCGCCGTACTGCTTCAGCTCCTCCTCGATCGTGTCGAGGTCGGAGATGGGGTCGCGGTCGGACTCCAGCGTGGCCGTGTCCAGGATGTGCACGAGGACCGAGCAGCGCTCCACATGGCGCAGGAACTCCAGGCCCAGACCGCGGCCCTGGCTGGCGCCCGGGATCAGACCGGGGACGTCCGCGATGGTGTAGACGGTCGAACCCGCCGTGACGACACCGAGGTTGGGGACGAGCGTCGTGAAGGGGTAATCGGCGATCTTCGGCTTGGCCGCGGAGAGTACGGAGATCAGCGACGACTTGCCGGCGCTCGGGTAGCCCACGAGCGCGACGTCGGCGACGGTCTTGAGCTCCAGGACGATGTCGCCGGAGCGGCTGGGCTCGCCGAGCAGCGCGAAGCCGGGGGCCTTGCGGCGCGCGGAGGCGAGGGCGGCGTTGCCGAGACCGCCGCGGCCGCCGTCGGCCGCGACGTAGGTGGTGCCCTGGCCGACGAGGTCGGCGAGGACGTCGCCGTTCCTGTCGAGGACGACGGTGCCGTCGGGAACGGGCAGGACGAGGTCCTGGCCGTCCTTGCCGGAGCGGTTGCCGCCCTCGCCGGGCCTGCCGTTGGTGGCCTTGCGGTGCGGCGAGTGGTGGTATTCGAGGAGCGTGGTCACCGACTGGTCGACGACCAGGATGACGTCTCCGCCACGGCCGCCGTTGCCGCCGTCGGGGCCGCCGAGCGGCTTGAACTTCTCCCGGTGAACGGAGGCGCAGCCGTGGCCTCCGCTACCCGCGGCGACATGCAGCTCGACGCGGTCCACGAAGGTGGTCATGGTGGTGCCTCCAGTACTCCGGTACATACGGAAATGCGTGTGCTCACAGGCGTGAACAAGCGAAGGGCGGACCCGCTTCCCCTACGGGAAGTGAGGTCCGCCCTCGCGAGAAACCGATCGAAATCGCTCTACGGGTACCGAATTACTCGGCGACCGGAACGATGTTCACGACCTTGCGGCCACGGTGGGTGCCGAACTGGACCGCCCCGGGGGCCAGCGCGAACAGCGTGTCGTCGCCACCACGGCCCACACCCGAACCGGGGTGGAAGTGGGTGCCACGCTGACGGACGAGGATCTCACCGGCGAGCACGACCTGACCGCCGAAGCGCTTCACGCCGAGCCGCTGAGCGTTCGAGTCGCGCCCGTTACGGGTGGACGATGCGCCCTTCTTGTGTGCCATGTCTCCTCAGTCCCTTACTTCTTCGCGGCCGCGGGAATCGCGGTGACCTTGATCGCCGTGTACTGCTGGCGGTGACCCTGGCGACGGCGGTAACCGGTCTTGTTCTTGTAGCGAAGGATGTCGATCTTCGCGCCCTTGTGGTGGTCCACGACCTCGGCGGTGACCTTGATGCCGTTCAGGACCCACGGGTCGCTGGTCACGGCGTCGCCGTCGACCACGAGCAGGGTCGAGAGCTCGACCGTGTCGCCAACCTTGGCAGTGGGAATCTTGTCAACCTCAACGATGTCGTCAACAGCAACCTTGTGCTGACGACCACCGCTGCGCACGATGGCGTACACGCGGATCTCACTCTCGCTCGGAACGGGACTCCTGATGCCAGCCGCCCACGGGACCCGGGGGCCCCGCTTGCATCCGAATAGGACGAACGGCCTCCTCCGACACCGCCGACGACGGCCACGGAAGGTGAGGTGCTCAGAAGCAGGCGCGCACAGAAACACGCCGAGGGTCAAGACTACGGGGCGGCTGTGCGGGGGGTCAAACCAGGTGGGGGGCACCAGGACGGGGCCGGAGGGCCCGGCCGCCGTCGGGCCCGCCGGGGCAAGATCCACCACGCACCACCTAGGGTGTCGTGATGGTGTCCTCTCTCTCCCAGGAGCGCCCCCAAGCCCCCGCCGCCGCCGGCGCCGGGGAGCGGGATCCGTTCTTCGACAACGCGAAGTACCTGGCCATCGTCCTGGTCGCCGTCGGGCACTCGTGGGAGCCGCTGCCGGGCAGCGGGCGGTTGGTCGAGGCGTTGTACAGCTTCGTCTACGCGTTCCACATGCCGGTCTTCATCGTGATCGCGGGTTACTTCTCGCGCGGCTTCGACCTCGGTCCGAAGCGGGTGTGGCGGCTGGTCACCGGCATCCTGGTGCCCTACCTGGTCTTCGAGGTGGCGTACACCCTCTTCCAGCGGACGGTGGAGACCCCCGGTTTTCCCCTGACGCCGGCGGACCCGTACTGGATCCTGTGGTTCTTGCCCGCGCTGTTCCTGTGGCGGATCACCTCCCCGTTCTGGCAGCTCGTCCGGTGGCCGGTGGCCGTCTCCCTGGCCATCGCCGCTCTCGCGTCGATGTCGACCGGGATCGGGGACGATCTCCAGCTGATGCGCGTCCTTCAGTTCCTGCCCTTCTTCGTGCTGGGGCTGCGGCTGCGCCCCGAGCACTTCGTGTATCTGCGCCGTACCTCTGTGCGGGTCGCAGCCCTGCCGGTCGGGCTGGTCGCGTTGCTGGTGGCGTACTGGTCGGTGCCTCGGATGTCCACCTCGTGGTTCTTCCGCAGCTACAGCGCCCGCCAGCTGGACGAGCCGGTCTGGGCCGGTGCCGCGATGACCCTGGTCCTGTTCGCCGCGGCGCTCGTGCTGGGCGCGTGCTTCCTGGCGTGGGTGCCGCGCCGTCGTCTGTGGATGACGGCCCTGGGCGCCGGCACTCTCTACGGCTATCTGCTGCACGGCTTCTTCATTCGCGGCGCGCGGTTCCTCGGCGGCTACGACGACCCGTTCCTGGAAACCCCCTCGGGCCGGATCGCGGTGACCCTGGCCGCCGCGCTGCTCGTGACAGCGCTGTGCACGCCGCCCGTGCGACGTGTGTTCCGGTACGTGGTGGAACCCCGGATGGACTGGGCACGGGCGGACGGGGGCCGCCGCTGACCCCGACGTATGCTCAACCGTCGGAAACGTACACGGAGAGGCGTCAGCGTGAACTACAGGGTCCAGCCAACCGCGCAGGTCGACGAGAGCGCGGTGGTCGGTGACGGGAGCAGTGTGTGGGAGCTCGCGCAGATCCGGGAGAACGCGCGTCTTGGCGGGAACTGCGTCGTCGGGCGCGGCGCCTATGTCGGGACCGGGGTACGGATCGGTGACAACGTCAAGATCCAGAACTACGCGCTGGTCTACGAGCCCGCGGAGCTGGCCGACGGGGTCTTCATCGGGCCCGCCGTCGTCCTCACCAACGACCTCAACCCCCGTTCCGTGGACCCCGACGGCAAGCTGAAGCGCGGTTCCGACTGGGAGGCCGTCGGCGTCACGATCGAGGAGGGTGCCTCGGTCGGTGCCCGGTCGGTGTGCGTCGCGCCCCTCCGTATCGGCCGCTGGGCGATGATCGCCGCCGGCGCGGTCGTGACGAAGGACGTACCGGACTTCGGGCTGGTCGTGGGTGTGCCGGCCCGGCGGGTCGGCTGGGTCGGGCGCGCCGGGGTGAAGCTCGTGGAGCGGGACGGGGAGCCCGGTGTGTGGGAGTGCCCCAGGACCGGCGCGCTGCACGACGAGAAGGACGGCGTCCTCACCGAGCGCGCCTGACCCCCTTGTGGCGAAGAGGCCCGAACCGGTGCGGTTCGGGCCTCTCTCCGGTCCTGGGGGCGGGTGTCAGCCGCCGATGACGACACGGCGTACGCCGCGCCATGCCTCGGGGTCGGTGGTACGGCGCCCGTCGACCAGCACCGTGACGTCCGGCAGGTCGGCCGGCTTCAGGTCGCGGTACTCGGCGTGGTCCGCCTGGAGCACCGCGGCCGTGACCTTCTCGCCCTGGTGCGGCGGCAGGCCGTGCGCGGTCAGTTCCTCGGCGGTGTACATGGGGTCGGAGACGTACGGTACGGCGCCCCGCGCGCGCAGCGCGTCCACGGTCGGGAAGACACCGGAGAACGCGGTCTCCTTGACGCCGCCGCGGTAGGCCGCGCCCAGCACGAGCACATGCGCGCCGGTCAGATCGCCGTACGCCGCCGCCAGCAGGTCGACCGCGTAGTCGGGCATCGCCGCGTTCGCCTCGCGCGCCGAGCGCACGACGGTCGCGGCGGGGTCGTTCCACAGATACATCCGCGGGTAGATCGGGATGCAGTGGCCGCCGACGGCGATGCCGGGCTGGTGGATATGGCTGTACGGCTGGCTGTTGCAGGCCTCGATGACCTTCTTGACGTCGATGCCGTTCTGGTCGGCGAAGCGCGCGAACTGGTTGGCCAGGCCGATGTTGACGTCGCGGTACGTGGTCTCGGCGAGCTTCGCCAGTTCGGAGGCCTCCGCGGTGCCGAGGTCCCACACGCCGTTCGGGCGCGGCAGGTCCTCGCGTACGTCGAAGTCGAGGACGGCCTCGTAGAAGTCGACGCCGTGCTTGGTCGAGGCCTCGTCGATGCCGCCGACGAGCTTGGGGTAGCGGCGCAGATCGGCGAACACCCGCCCGGTCAGGACGCGTTCGGGCGAGAAGACGAGGTGGAACTCCTCGCCGGGGGTGAGCCCCGAGCCCTCCTGGAGCATCGGCGCCCAGCGGGTGCGGGTGGTGCCGACGGGCAGGGTGGTCTCGTAGCTGACGAGTGTGCCGGGCTTCAGGCCCTTGGCGATCGCCTTCGTCGCCGAGTCCATCCAGCCGAAGTCGGGCACGCCCTCGGCGTCCACGAAGAGCGGGACGACGACCACGACGGCGTCGGACTGGGCGACGGCGGCGGTGGTGTCGGTCGTGGCCGTGAGCAGCCCGGCGTCGACGGTCCGCTTGAGCTTGACGTCGAGGTCGTGCTCGCCGGGGAAGGGCTCCGTGCCCGCGTTGACGAGCTCGACGACCTTCTCGTTGACGTCGGCGCCGATGACGCGGTGGCCCTTGGCGGCGAACTGCACGGCCAGTGGCAGACCGATCTTGCCGAGCGCGACTACACAGATGTTCATCGTGTTGCTTTCCTCTTCAGCCGGGGCAGCAGGCTTCGTACCCGCGCGCGGAGGGACAGTGCGGGCTCCCACAGCGGAGCCGTGGTGATCACCAGCCGCCCCTTGGGGTTCACGTTGGCCGACGCGCGGTGGGGGACGGTGTCGCCCCAGCGGCGGGCGAGCGGCATCGGCAGACCGCGGGTACGGACGGGGATCTCGTACGTGGAGCCGGCGACGTCCACGTAGACGCGGACGCCCGCCTTGGCCTTGGCCGCCGAGAGGGGGATCCGTGCGGTCAGGACGGTCCCGCCGCCCCCGTCGGGCTCCGGAGCGCGGGTGAACTCGCCGATCGGATCGGGGAGTCGGTGGTCGGCCGGCAGGCGGCGGGCCGCCGCCTTGTCCGCGCTCTTGGGCATCGCGGTCGGGGCCAGCCGGATCACCGCGGAGTCGGTCTCTCCGTGGACCCCGATCCGTACGGTGACCGACAGGAAGAGGGAGTCGCCGCTCTGGTCCCAGGCGGCCGAGATCAGCCGGGTGCCGTTGGCCAGCCGGCCGGGCACCGCCTCCCCCACCAGTTCGTAGGCACGGTCGGGCAGTTGGAGGGCCGATTCACGCAGACCGGGATAGGCGGCGAACGCCCGCCCGCCCTCCAGCAGGAACGGCGGCGCGCCGTGCTCGGCCTCGTCCGCGATCGCCTTGGTGAGTTCGGCCACCGCGCCTCGCTGGGCCAGCACGATCCGCACCCGTCGCTTCACGTCGAGCGAATCGCGCAGCTCGTCCGTCAGGTACTCGTCGGCGAGTTCGGCTATTCCGGCGCACAGCTCGCGCTGCGTCCCGGGGTCGAGAGGCAGGAAGTCGTCCTGGATCAGCTTGGCGAGCTCCCAGGTGAAGTGGCGCTTGAGAACGGCGTCGCGCTGGGGGCCCGGGGCGATCAGACCGGCCGTGTGCCGCATGATGCGGGTGGTGCAGTGCAGCCTGGACAGATGGTCTGCGCGGTAGGTGATGTTGCTCGCGTCGCCGCGCTTGACCGCGTAGTAGTACGTGTAGTCACCGAGGACGGAGATCCGGGAGGCGCGGACGCATGCCTCGATGGTGAAGGGCTGGTCGCTGCCGACCGGCAGGTCCTCGGGGAAGCGGAGCTTGTACTTCTCGACCAGCTCACGTCTGAAGAGCTTGGTGTTGGCCAGCGCGAACGGAAGGTCGGAGCCGTACAGACTGACGTCCGGATCGTTCTTCTTGTACATCGTCTGGCGGACGTAGCGGCCGTTGGTGCCGACCATCTTGCCGATCACCACGTCGGACCCGTTGTCGTCGGCGCAGGCGACCATCCGCTCGAGCGCCTCTTCACCGAGGTAGTCGTCGGAGCCGATGAAATAGACGAACCGTCCGGTGGCGATCTCCAGGGCGCGGTTGCTGGGCGCCGCCGGGCCGCCGCTGTTCTCCTGGTGGATGACCTTGACCGTGTCCGGGTACAGCTCGGCGAAGCGGTCGAGTTCGGCGCCGCTGCTGTCGGTCGAGCCGTCGTTGACGGCCACCACCTCCAGCCGTTCCCGACCGATGGTCTGGCCGACGAGCGAGTTCAGGCACTCGGTCAGATACGGCATCGTGTTGTACACCGCCACCACGACCGTCACATCAGGTCTGTCGCTCATGCCGCCACCCGGCTCTTCGGTGCTCCGGTCCTGCCGCGCGGGTGGCCCAGGAGCCGGGAGTAGACGCCGTCGAGGATCTCGGCCTGGGCCTCCCAGGTCCATTCGGTGAGCAGGCCCCGGTCCTCGTAGACGTCGCGGTACTTCTTGGGGTCGGCGAGGACCGACGTGACCGCGCGGACGTAGTCCGAGACGTCCTCAGCCGTGAAGACCTCGCCCTGTCCCGTCTTCGCGACCATCTCCCCCATCGTCTTCACGTCGCTGACGACGAACGGCAGCCTCGCGTGGGAGTACTCGAAGAACTTCGTGATCAGGGCGATCTCATGGTTGGGCCAGTGGTGGATCGGGATCACACCCACGTCCGCCGCCGAGAGGAACGGCACCACCTGGTAGTGCGGTACGTACGGCAGTATGTGGACCCGCTCGGCCACACCCAGCTCCGTCGCCCGTACCAGCAGCGAGGTCATGTACTCCGACGTCGGCCGCAGCACCACGAACGCGACATGGACCCCCGGCAGCCGGGGCAGCGACTCGACCATGATGTCGAGGCCGCGCTGCGGGGCCGCCGCGCCGCTGTAGACCGTGAGGGGGACGTCGGGGCCGATCCCGCACAGTTCGCGCAGGTCCGGCACCGGCTCGGCCGCCTCCTCCGGGGAGATCTCCGCGTCCGGCGCGTTGAGCACGATCTCGGGGGTGGCGGTGAGCCCGTGGCGCTCCACCAGCATCTCGCCGAGCGTCGCCGAGACGGTGGTGACCGCGTCGGCGTACTTCGCGTACTCGCGCTCGTGCGCGCACTGCGCGAGGTGCCAGCGGGGATGCGGGTTCCACGGCTTGATGCCCGGCAGGAACTCGTGCGCGTCCCAGACCAGCTTGATCTCGCGGCCCCGGCCCTTGGCGCGGAGCTTCGCCCGCGCGCCCACGCCGATCATGCGGAAGTCGTTCGCGTGGATCAGATCGGGTTCGAGGGCGTCGATGACCTTGCCGTATGCCAGTTCCAGATCCCACAGGAACGGGTCGAGCCGGCGCCAGGCCCTGTCCCCCATCGTGCGCTCCCAGAACGCGGTGGAGAAGCGGTCCAGCCGGGACGTCATGTCCTTGCGGCGCTGCTCCAGCGCGCGCGTACGGCGGGCCCGCAGTCCCACCCACTTGCTCAGCGCCTTGGCGGCCAGCCGCGGGGGGACCAGTGCCAGCTTCCGTACGGTGGAGCCCGCCAGCCGCGCCTCGATGAGCCGGAGGTTGAGCTCGGCGCGCCACGCCTTCATCCGCTGCCTGCGGTAGGCGGCGAGCGGACCCGGGGGGTAGGCGAGCGGGGAGCGCAGGATCGCGCGCCGGTACTCGTGGCGCCTGCGGTGCATCGGGCCCGGTACGTGCAACAGCCTGACCTCGGCGTCCCCCAGACGCCAGGTCTGCTCCTTCTTGGTGGGCGACTTGCCCAGCAGTACGACGTCCCAGCCCGCCGCCGCGGCCGACCGGGCTTCCTTCTGTACGCGCGAATCGCCGTTCACGCCGTTGTCGACCAGCATCACGATCCGCCCACGCGGGGCCTCGCGCCGCTGCGCCACCACTTTGTCAGCCGACATGGCTCGCGGGGTCTCCCGTCTCGACAGCCATCGTGCGGCCGCTCGCGGCCGACTCCAGCACCGACGCTGCTACCTCGACCGTACGAAGACCCTGCCGCAGTGTGCAGATGTCGTGGGACTCGCCGAGAACGGCGTCACGGAACAGCTCGTGCTCCACGAGGAGCGGCTCGCGCTTGGGGATGGCGTAGCGGATCATGTCGCCCTCGGCCACGCCGCGGAAGGCGCGCAGCGCCTCCCACTCGGTCGTGACGGCCGCGTTGGAGTAGAAGGTCAGGTCGGCGGTGAGCGTGTCGGCGACGAAGCAGCCTCGTTCGCCGGTGACCGAGGTGAAGCGCTCCTTGAGCGGGCTCAGCCAGTTCACCAGGTGGTTGACCATGGTGCCGTCGGAGAGCCGGCCCACGGCGGAGACCATGTCCTCGTGCGGGCGGCCGCTCTTGGAGACGGTGTGGGCGGAGATCGAGGTGTACTCCTGGCCCGTCACCCAGCCGGTCAGGTCGATGTCGTGGGTGGCGAGGTCCTTGACCACGCCGACGTCGGCGATCCGGTGCGGGAAGGGACCCTGACGACGGGTCACCACCTGGTACACGTCGCCGAGCTCGCCCGCCTCCAGCCTCGCGCGGAGGCTGCGCAGCGCCGGGTTGCAGCGCTCGATGTGGCCGACGCCCGCGACGAGGCCGCGCGATTCGAAGGCCTCGACCAGCCGGCGCGCGCCCTCGACCGTGTCGGCCAGGGGCTTCTCGATGAGCGCGCCGACGCCGGCCTCCGCGAGCTGGAGTCCGACCTCCTCGTGCAGGGCGGTCGGGCAGGCGACGACGGCGTAGTCGACGCCGAGCGCGAGCAGTTCGTCGACGGTGTCCAGGACGGGCGCGCCCTGCGCCAGCCCGTTCTTGTCGCCGAGCGGGTCGACGACCCCGACGAATGTGACGCCGTCGAGTCCGGCCAGCACGCGCGCGTGGTGACGCCCCATCGAACCGAGGCCGATCAGGCCGGCGCGCAGTCCCCCATCAGTGGTCACAGCTTCTCTCCCAGCTTGTTCACAGCGGTCGCGATCCGCTCCAGCTCCGCGTCGGACAGCGAGGGGTGCACCGGAAGCGAGACGACCTCGGCGGCCGCCCGCTCGGTCTCCGGCAGGTCCCAGTGGCGTCCGGCCTTCTGGTCCGGCTCCCAGAACGGCCGCAGCCGGTGGATGGGGGTCGGGTAGTACACGGCGTTGCCGACGCCCGCCTCGGTGAGCGCGGCCATGGCGGCGTCGCGGTCGCCGGTGATCCGGACCGTGTACTGGTGGTAGACGTGGTGCGCGCCCTCGGCGACCGGCGGTGTCACCACACCGGGCGCGGTGATGTTCTCCGTCAGGTACGCGGCGTTGGCGCGGCGCCGCTCGGTCCAGCCGGGGAGCTTGGTGAGCTGCACCCGGCCGATGGCGGCGGCCACGTCGGTGAGACGCATGTTGGCGCCGACGATCTCGTTCGCGTACCGCTGCTCCATGCCCTGGTTGCGCAGGAGGCGCAGGGTGCGGGCGACCTCGGCGTCACCGGTGGAGATCATGCCGCCTTCGAGGGAGTGCATGTTCTTCGTCGGGTAGAAGCTGAAGGTGCCGCCGGAGCCGAAGGCGCCGACCGGTGTGCCGTGCAGGGACGCGGCGTGCGCCTGGCAGGCGTCCTCGACGACGGCGAGCTTGTGCTTGTCGGCGATGGGCATCAGCCTGTCCATCGAGGCCGGGTTGCCGTACAGGTGGACCGGCATGATCGCGGCGGTGCGCGGGGTGATGGCGGCCTCGACCGCGGCCGGGTCGAGACCGAAGTTGCCGGGCTCGATGTCGGCGAAGACGACGTCGGCGCCGACCAGCCGGACGGCGTTGGCGGAGGCGGCGAAGGAGAACGACGGTACGACGACCTCGTCGCCCGGGCCGATCCCGAGGGCGAGCAGCAGCAGGTGGAGCGCCGAGGTGCCGGAGTTCACGGCCACGCAGTGGCGGCCGGCGACGAGCTCGGAGAAGCCTTCCTCGAACGCGGCCACTTCGGGGCCCTGGACGACCCGGCCGGTGCGCAGCACGCGTACCGCGGCCTCGATCTCTTCTTCCCCGATGACCGGGCGGGCAGCGGGGATGGGCTGCACTTCACTGGTCGACATGGACGTCGTCCTCCTTGAACACCGCGAAAGCTCTCTGGGGCAGAGGTCAGGAGTGCAGCGCGCGTCTGATGAGGCCGCGTGTACTCCTGCGGCGCGATGGCCGACGCCCTGCCGAGGAATATGGGACAGCTGTCCCTGTACGGGCCGGTCCCCGACCGCAGGTTCCGGGCGGGGACTGTCGTCGGCGGGGACCGCCAGTCACATTATCAGGAATTTCCGACAGAATTCCGGGGCTGTTAACCGGCAACGGCATCAAGTGCGACACAAAGGCCCGTGCCCCACCACTGGATTCCCAGGGCGGGGCACGGGCCGTTCAACTGTGAGTCACCAAAGGTTCAGCTCAGGTGCTCAGCCATCCGTGGGTACCGACACGACGGACGCCGACTGGAGCTCGGCCGAAGACGTCTTCTTCGCCGCGGACTTCGAGGCCGTCTTCTTCGTGGTGGTCTTCTTGGCGGCGGTCTTCTTGGCAGCCGTCTTCTTTGTGGCCGCCTTCTTGGCAGTGGCCTTCTTGGCGGTCTTCCGGGCCGTCTTCTTTGCCGGAGCCGAAGATTCCGCGTCGCCGTCGCCACTCTCGCCGCTCTCGCCACTGTCACCGGTGTCGCCCGACCCGGCGGCGGGTGCGGCGGATTCGGTGGCCGCTGCGTTTTCCGTGGCTTCCGTGGCTGCGGCGGCTTCGGCCGAAGGAGTGGTCTCCGCCGTCGCATCCGAACCCAGGACGACCACGGCCGCCTCCTCGGCGCCCGCGGGCGATCCGGCCGGGGCCGACGCCTTACGGGTCGCCCGGCGACGGGCACGCGGCGGCGCCGCCACCTCGGTCGCCTCGCCCGTACGCGCCTCATCGGCGGGCGCCTCGGCGGCGGCCTCGGACCGTACGGCCTCCGGCTCCGCCGCGGCGGACGGCGCCGACGGCTCGACGACAACCTCGGCCGCCTGCTCCGCGGCCTCGTCCGACCCGGCCGTCCGCGGCGAACCGGCCGGGGCCGACGCCTTACGGGTGGCCCGGCGACGGGTACGGCCCTGCGGAGCGGCCTCGTCCACGACCGGCTCGGGCTCGGCCGCCGGCACGGACGACGCGACCGGGGCCGGCACCTCCGCCGGCTCCTCGGCCCTGGCCTTCGGCTCGGCCTCCGCCGACCTGGGCGAACCGGCCGGAGCCGACGCCTTGCGCGACGCCCGGCGGCGCGAACGCCCGCCCCGGGCGGCCGTCTCGGCCTCCGCGACGCTGCTGTACAGCTCCTCGTCGGGCACGAACTCCGGCGCCGGCAGCGCGACCGGGGCGGCGACCTCCGCCGCCACCTCGGCCTCGGACTCCGTCTCCGCGTCCGTCAGCACGTCGGCCGCCGTCTCGTGCTCATGGTCCTGGCCGTGGTCGTGGTCCGCGCCGGACCCGCCGCGGCGCTTCTTCGCGCGCTTGCCGTTGCCGCCACCGCCCGCGTTGCCACCGCCACCGCCGGTGCCGGTCGGCTGCTCCATGTGGACGATGACACCGCGTCCGTTGCAGTGGACGCAGGTCTCGGAGAACGACTCCAGCAGACCCTGGCCCACCCGCTTACGGGTCATCTGGACCAGGCCGAGCGAGGTGACCTCGGCGACCTGATGCTTCGTACGGTCCCGGCCCAGGCACTCCAGCAGTCGCCGCAGCACCAGATCCCGGTTCGATTCGAGGACCATGTCGATGAAGTCGATGACGACGATGCCGCCGAGGTCGCGCAGCCGCAGCTGACGCACGATCTCCTCGGCCGCCTCCAGGTTGTTCCGGGTGACGGTCTCCTCCAGGTTGCCGCCCTGGCCGGTGAACTTCCCGGTGTTGACGTCGACCACGATCATGGCCTCGGTCTTGTCGATCACCAGCGAACCGCCGCTGGGCAGCCAGACCTTGCGGTCCAGCGCCTTCATCAGCTGCTCGTCGATCCGGTACGTCGCGAAGACGTCGACCTCGCTCGTCCAGCGGTTCAGCCGGTCGGCCAGGTCGGGCGCCACGTGCTCCACGTAACCGTGGATGGTCCGCCACGCCTCGTCGCCGCTGACGATGACCTTGGTGAAGTCCTCGTTGAAGATGTCGCGCACGACCCGGACGGTCATGTCGGGCTCACCGTAGAGAAGGGTGGGGGCGTTGCCGCTCTTCGAATTCTTCTGGATGTCCTCCCACTGCGACTGGAGGCGCTCGACGTCGCGGCGCAGCTCGTCCTCGCTCGCGCCCTCGGCGGCCGTACGGACGATGACGCCCGCGTCCTCGGGGACGATCTTCTTCAGGATGGTCTTCAGCCGCGCCCGCTCGGTGTCGGGGAGCTTGCGGCTGATGCCGGTCATCGAGCCCTCGGGGACGTACACGAGGTAACGGCCGGGGAGCGAGACCTGGCTGGTGAGACGCGCGCCCTTGTGGCCGATGGGGTCCTTCGTCACCTGGACGAGGACCGACTGGCCGGACTTGAGCGCGGTCTCGATACGGCGGGGGCCGCCCGCCATGCCCAGCGCCTCGAAGTTGACCTCACCGGCGTACAGGACGGCGTTGCGTCCCTTGCCGATGTCGACGAACGCGGCCTCCATGGACGGCAGTACGTTCTGCACCTTGCCCAGGTAGACGTTGCCGACGTAGCTGGTGGCCTGCTCCTTGTTGACGTAGTGCTCGACGAGCACGTTGTCCTCTAGAACGCCGATCTGGGTGCGCTCGCCGTTCTGCCGGACGACCATCACGCGCTCGACGGCCTCGCGGCGCGCCAGGAACTCCGCCTCGGTGATGATCGGCACGCGGCGACGGCCCTGCTCGCGGCCTTCGCGGCGGCGCTGCTTCTTCGCCTCCAGCCGGGTCGAGCCCTTGATGGACTGGACCTCGTCCACGCCCGTACCGGGCTCGGTGTCCTTCGTACGGCGCTCTCGCGGCTCGCGGACCTTGACGACCGTACGCTCCGGGTCGTCCACGCCGTTGTTCTCGCTGTCGGAGGCACCGTCGGCGCTCCGACGGCGCCTGCGGCGACGCCGCCGGCTGCTGCTGCTTCCGCCGCCCGACTGGCCGGCGGAGTCGTCGTCGCCGTCGTGCTCGTCGGACTCGGCGGCCTCCGTGTCGGAGCCGTCCTCGTCGTCGGCGTCGTGCTTCCTGCCGCGGTCCTGACCGCGCTCCTCGTGCCCGTCCTCGGGGTGCTCGTCCGACTGCTCGTCGGCCTCGGCCGACTCACCGCGGCGACGGCGACGGCCACCCCGGCGGCGGCGCCGCGAGGGACGGTCGAACTCGTCGGAGTCCTCGGCGTCGGAGTCGGACTCGTCGCCCTCGGCGGACTGCTCGGGCTCCCGCTCGTCGTCGGCGTCCCGCTCGGCGGCGGAGGCCGGGGCGGGCGCGTGCTCGGCGGCGTCGGCGGCCTCGCCGCGGCGGCGACGCCGACGGCGGCCCGAGGGCTCGGGTGCGGGCGCGGGGGCCTCGGCCGGCGCCTCGTCCTCGATGTCGAGGTCGTCGTCGTCCTCGATGTCGATGGCGGCGGCCATCGCGGCGGCCGTCTCGGGGGTCTGGAACATCGGCTCGGCGAAGACCGGCGCCTGGAAGACGGCCACGGCGGGCCGGGTGGCGCGCCGGCGCGACCGCTCGGGCGCCTCGGTCTCGGTGTCCTTGGCGGGGGAGGGCGCGGAGCCGCCCGACTGCTCGGCCTTCCTGGACCTGGGCTCGGCCTTCGGCTCCGCCGCAGCCTCGGCGGGGGTCTCCTGCGCGGCGCCGGTCCTGCGGCGCGAGCGGCCACGGGTGGCGGCCTTCTCGGCGGCCTCGACCTGCGCCTCGTCGGCGGTGATCTGGGTGACGGCGTTCGCGGGGAGCGTCTCGCCCTGCGTGATCTCGTCGTCGTCGGCGTCCGCGTCGGCGGGCCGGGTGGTGGTGGCCGGGGCGGTCACCTTACGGGTGGCGCGGCGGCGGGTACGGGGCGGCGCGGCCTCGTCGGCGGCGGGCGCGGGCTCGGCTGCCGCCTCGGCGGGGGCGGGCTCGGCGGCCGACTCGGGCGCGCTCTCGGCGGGGGCGGCGACCTTACGGGTCGCACGACGGCGCGTACGCGGCGGCGCCGGCTCGTCCGCGACGACCGCGGGCTCGTCGGCGACGGCCTCGGCCGCGGCGGGCTCGACAACAGGTTCGATCACGGGCTCGGCGACCGTCTCGGCGGGAGCGGCGACCTTACGGGTGGCGCGGCGGCGCGTACGCGGCGGCGCGGGCTCGTCGGCGACGGGCGCGGGCTCGGTCTCGGCTGCCGGTGCGGCCACGGGCTCGACAACCGGCTCGACGACCGGCTCCGGCGCACTCTCGGCGGGGGCCGCGACCTTACGGGTCGCACGACGCCGGGCACGCGGCGGCGCGGGCTCGTCCGCTCCGGCCTCGGCGCGGGCCGGGTCCGTGCCGTTGTCGCCACCGGCCGCGGCCCCGTGGTCGGTCACGTTCGCCGCGAGATTCGCGGTGACGGTCGCAGTGGCGTTCTCTGTAGGGTTCGCCCCCTCGGCGGCCTCGGCCGCCGAGGACGGCGGCCCCGCCGGACGCGACGCGGCGCGGCGCCTGCGGCGCGGCGGCAGTGTGTCGCTGGGGCTGTTCAGTTCTTCTTCGGTCTCCCGGGTCGTACCGGGTTCGTTCTGGGACATGCGGGCGGTTCTCCCGTCACGCTCCCGGGCGCCACGCCTTGATCCGGTCCGGCCGCGGCCCGCGCTGAGGCGCGATTGCCGCCGTCCGGGGCGCGGGCGCCGCACAGGAGCTGTTATGTCTGGGTCGCCGGTTCCGTACGTACGCGTTGCACGTACGGCCTGGCGAAAGTCTTCGTGGTCAGCGCGCCGCCCGGCCCAGGTGGCTCCCGAGGCTGTTCGCAAGGGCAGCGCTACAACAACCGTCCTAGGCGGAAACTGCACCTTCAGGCGCCTTCGCGGCGGCGGGTCCGGCGGCCGTGGTTGGGCCTGCCGTGACTGCCTCGCGGTCGGGCGCGAGCGGGTCGGTCACCGTTCCGGACTCCTCGTCGAAGAGCCCCTGCGCCAGCCTGGTCACCGCTGCGGGGACCGGCGGCGCCAGGTCGGCCACAGCTCGGAGACCGGAAAGGACGTCGTCGGGTCGTACGGCGGGTGTCACGTGCCGAACAACCAGCCGCAGTATCGCACAGCGCCCGCCCTGCGGCCTATCGGCCTGTGGAGGAAGTGTCCGCAGGTCGACGACGGGCTCCCGGGCGTCGAAGGTCCGCATCCCGTTCTTCGCACGGCGTTCGACCTCCACCACCTCGGCGGCGAGGAAGGCGGTCACCGCGCGCTCGGCCTCTTCGTGCCCCACGCCGTCGAGCCGGAGCTCCCACTCGGAGGCGGTCAGCCGGTCGGCGAGTCCCGATGTACGGGCCTCGACGGCGTCGATGATGTCGAGGCCGGTGGGCAGCGACTCGTCGAGCAGCTCGCGCAGGGTGTGCGGGTCGCGCGGCGCCGCGAGGGCGATCTCCAGATACTCGGCCTCGCTGCCCGTGCCGGTGGGGGCGGCATTGGCGTACGACACCTTCGGGTGCGGGGTGAATCCCGCCGAGTACGCCATGGGGACGTCGGCTCGGCGCAGGGCCCGTTCGAAGGCGCGCTGGAAATCGCGGTGGCTGGTGAACCGGAGGCGGCCACGCTTGGTGTAACGCAGTCTGATGCGCTGCACCGCAGGCGCGGGCGGGGGGCCTTCGGGCTGTCGCTTGCCCAGTGGTTCTTCTCCTCGGTGCGGGGTGCGCGTGGTTGCGCACACCCTCGGACGCGCGGCCGACCGGGCGGTCGGCCCCGGAAAACCCGGCTCACATCTGCTTGCGCAGGGTGGCCTCGGGTGCGGGTACCGCGCCGGGGACGGTTGTTGTACCTCCAAGCGTACGCGCACCGCCGAGCGGAGCCTCCACAGGCTCGGCCGGGCGCGGAGCCCCGACCAGGGCGCGCCAGGCGTCGCGCCGCGCCTGCCCGACCGTGTCGCCGACGGACCGCAGCGCGCTGCCGACCGCCCGGCCGGTCTCGACGGCCGCCTTCTTGGCCGGGGCCCACACGTAGTCGCGCACCACATGCCCGACGGGCGTGCAGACGGTGCGGTAGAACCAGCTCGCCGGCACCCCGACCAGAATCCAGGCCAGCCATTTCAGTCCTCGGCCGATCGCCCGGGAGATCTGTCCGGCGATGCGCCAGGCGACGCCGACCGCGTCGGCGATCTCGCGGCCGACGGGGGTGAGGACGCGCTTGTACAGCCACACCCCCGGCACCACGAACCCGTACCGCACCACCGGCACCAGCACATAGCGCCACAGCCCCAGCCAGGGCCAGACGAACAGCAGCTTGCCCAGGAACAGCAGCACGGCTCCCAGGGCGTGCCCGACCGGGGTGAGCAAGGTCTCGTACAGCCAGGAGCAGACGACGGCGATGCCATGGCCGATCGGGGTGAGGACCTTCTCGTACAGCCATACCCCCGGCACCACGAGCCCGTACCGCACCACCGGTGCCAGCAGATACCGCCACAGGGCCACCCACGGCCGGACGAACAGCAGCCTGGCCAGGAACAGCAGCGCCACGCCGAGGGCGCGCCCGGCCGGGGCGAGGGCGGTCTCGTACAGCCAGGAGCAGGCAACGCCGATGCCCCGCCCGACCGGCCGGAGCACGGCGCGGTGCACCGCCTTCGCGCCGACGGCGAGCAGGTCCCAGACAAGGCGTACCGGGACGACGAGGACGAGTACGACAACGCGGACCGGAATCCGGATCGCGGTGGTCAGACAGCCCTCACCCGGCTCGAATCGGTCGGGCGGTCGGGGCGGGGCCGGAGTCTTGTCCAGATCCATGCCTCACAGGACGCGGTCGACGGCTGTCGGGATCCCGGATCGGGGGCCGGTGTCGGCTTCGTACCCGATTCGAGACAGTGGCCGCGACCGGCCGGGGGGACACGCCGAGAAGGAAAGGCGCCTCGGCGTGTTCGGGGGCGCATCGCGACGCGCCCGGCGCGCCGATGATCGAGAACAGGACAGCGGCCGAGAATTGACATCGCGCCGGGACCGGCCGAGTTGATCAAGCGCCTGTCCAGCGTCGTACAAATACCGTGCCGCACCTGTCAGTTGTCGGACACGAATTCTCAACACACCGAAGCAAACCGCCCGAAAGAACCTTTCCACGATCATCGATGACTGTCCGTAATGGATCTAGTGCGATGAGCGACGATCTCCGTACGGTCATGGAGGCACCAACGCCGTACACATGGAGGATTCGTGACCCGTTTCCGTAAGCGCCTCACACTGCTGGGCTCGACCGCCGCTCTCGTCGCGGGAGCCCTCGTGCCCACGCAACTCGCGGGTGCCGCCCCGGCGGCCGCGGCGTCGGACTACCAGTGGGTGGCCCTGGGAGACTCGTACACCGCGGGGGTGATCCCGGCCGCGGGCGACACCTTCGAAGTTCCGCGTGACGGCTGCGAACGCACCGATCGCTCCTACCCGCAGGTCGTCGACCGCGACCTCGGCTCGCTCCTCGATCTGACCAACGTCAGCTGCGGCGCCGCCACGATCGAGGACATCACCTTCAGGGCCCAGGAGCCGATCGGGCGTCATCTGCCGCCCTTCTCGGAGGACCCGGACTATCCGTTCCCCCCGGTGCCGCCCCAGTCCCAGGCGGTCGACCCGGGCACCGACGTGGTCACCGTCGGCGTGGGCGGCAACAGCCTCGGCTTCGCCGACATGCTGCTCAACTGCCTCCAACAGGGCTCGGGCAGCGGCGGCGTGGGCACACCGTGCCGGGACGAGCTGGCCCACACCGTCCCCGATCGGCTGAACAAGGTGAGCGCCGAGTACGGAACGATGCTCGCCACGCTCCACGAGAGGGCCCCGCACGCCAAGATCCTGAGCGTCGGATACCCGACGGTCATCCCCGAGGACACGTCCAAGTGCCGGTACGACGACTGGGAGCAGTTCGCGTCGATCACCCAGGGCGACCTGGACTGGCTGCGCACGGACGTACTGGAGCCCCTCAACAAGGTCATCGAGAAGGCGTCCGGCGACCATGACGCGTCGTTCGTCAACCTCTACGACTCCTCCCGGAACCACAGCGTCTGCGACTCCGGCAAGTGGGTGGAGGGGATCTTCGCCCAGTTCCCGAGCGAGGTGGCCTTCGTGCACCCCAACGCCAGGGGCCACCAGAACGCGGCCGACCACGTCACATCGGCGCTGCTGAACGCGATCAGCCCCAACTGACCGCACTTCCGCGCGGTAGTCGGCCCCCCGTCGGCGAGCTGCCTCCGGTCCGACAGCCGGAGGCGGCTCCGCCATGTCCGCGCGCCATGCGCGCACCGATCTCCCGCCGTGCACACGCCGATCAGACACGGATCGCCCGCCGATCGCCCGCCGGGGGTGTTGCGCCGTCGAACCGGCTACGTGGGGACGATCTCGCCGATCAGCCCCCGGATCCGTCGCTCGATCTCGTCACGGATGGGGCGTACGGCCTCGACACCCTGCCCGGCGGGGTCGGGCAACTCCCAGTCGAGGTACCGCTTGCCGGGAAAGACGGGGCAGCTGTCGCCGCAGCCCATCGTGATGACGACGTCGGACGCCCGCACGGCGTCGACGGTGAGCACCTTGGGCACCTCCGCCGAGATGTCGACGCCCACCTCGGCCATCGCCGCGACGACGGAGGGGTTCACGGTGCCGGCCGGGGTGGACCCGGCGGAGCGGACCTGTACACGGTCGCCCGCGAGGTGGGTGAGGAACGCGGCGGCCATCTGTGAACGTCCCGCGTTGTGGACGCAGACGAACAGGACGGAGGGCAAGGGGGTGTCAGGCATGGGCGGGGTCTTCCTCGGTCGGGGGCACGGCGACGGTGAAGAAGCGCCGGGCGTACAGGGCGACATGGACGAGGCCGATCAGCACCGGCACCTCGATGAGAGGGCCGACCACACCGGCGAGCGCCTGTCCTGATGTGGCGCCGTACGTGGCGATGGTGACCGCGATGGCCAGTTCGAAGTTGTTGCCCGCCGCGGTGAACGCGAGCGTCGTCGCGCGCGGGTGATCGAGGCCCACGGCGCGGCCGACCGCCATCGAACCGGTCCACATGACCGCGAAGTACACGAGCAGCGGAAGCGCGATACGGACGACGTCGAGCGGCTGCGAGGTGATCGCGTCGCCTTGCAGCGCGAAGAGCACGACGATCGTGAACAGCAGTCCGTACATGGCGAACGGCCCGATCCGCGGGATCAGCCTCGCCTCGTACCAGGTACGGCCCCTGGCCCTCTCGCCGATCCGGCGCGTGAGGTAGCCGGCGAGGAGCGGGATTCCCAGGAAGATCAGCACGCTTCGGGCGATCTCCCACACGGAGACGTCGAGTCCGGCCTGTTCCAGGCCGAGCCACCCGGGCAGCAGGGACAGATAGAACCAGCCGAGGGCCGAGAACGCGAGCACCTGGAACACCGAGTTCAGCGCGACCAGGACGGCGGCGGCCTCGCGGTCGCCGCAGGCCAGGTCGTTCCAGATGATCACCATGGCGATACAGCGCGCCAGTCCCACGATGATCAGGCCCGTGCGGTACTCGGGGAGGTCGGGCAGGAACAGCCACGCCAGCGCGAACATGAGCGCCGGACCGACGATCCAGTTCAGCAGCAGCGAGGGCAGCAGCAGGCGGCGGTCGCGGGTGACGGTGTCGAGCCGGTCGTAACGCACCTTGGCGAGGACCGGGTACATCATCACGAGCAGGCCGAGCGCGATCGGCAGCGATACACCGGTGACGGTGACCTCGGCGAGCGCGTCCCCCAGGCCGGGCACGGCGCGGCCGAGACCGAGTCCGAGCGCCATCGCGGTGAGAATCCAGACGGCGAGATACCGGTCGAGGAACGACAGGCGGCCGGCGACCGCCGCCTCCTCCTGCTCGGGTGCGGTGCTCACACGGTCACGTCGGCGGGCACGGACGCGGACGCGTCGGCGAGGCCCTTCACGCGGGCGTTCGCGGGCGCGGGTGTGTCGGCCGGGCGCGTCAGGATGCCGGCGAGGCGGTCGGTCATCTCGGGCAGCAGCCAGTAGTAGACCCATGTACCGCGCCGCTCGCAGTCGATGAGCCCGGCCTGCCGGAGCAGCTTGAGGTGATGGGAGATCGTCGGCTGTGACAGGTCGAAGGCGGGGGTCAGATCACAGACGCAGACCTCGCCCCCGGCGCGCGACGCGATCATCGAGAGCAGGCGCAGCCGTACCGGATCGCCCAACGCCTTGAAGACCTTGGCCAGTTCCACGGCCTGTTCCCCGTCGAGGGGGGCGGTCAGCAGCCCGGGGCAGCAGGCGCCGCTCTCGTCGTTCTGACCGAGCACCGGAAGCTCTTGTTTCGACATGCTTCTATGTTGACATCCGTCGATACAAGTCGCAACCTTGCATCGAAAGACATCGATACAGTCGATCGGAGCGCCACCATGTCCCGTGCACAACTCGCCCTGCGCGTCAGCGACCTCGAGGCATCGGTCACCTTCTACTCGAAGCTGTTCGGCACCGAACCGGCCAAGCGACGCGAGGGATACGCCAACTTCGCCATCACCGAGCCCCCGCTCAAGCTCGTGCTGATCGAGGGCGAGCCCGGCCAGGAAACCCGGCTCGACCACCTCGGCGTAGAGGTGGAGGCCACGGAGCAGGTGACGGCCGCGACCACCCGGCTCAAGGAGGCGGGTCTCGCCACGTTCGAGGAGAACGACACCTCCTGCTGTTACGCCCTCCAGGACAAGGTGTGGGTGCACGGCCCCGGCAGGGAGCCCTGGGAGGTGTACGTCGTCAAGGCCGACGCCGACACCCTCGGCAGGAGCGCCGACCCTGCTGACACCGCCGGTGACGCCTGTTGCGCGGACGGAGCCGTACGGCCTGCCTTGTGAAGCCATCCGGCCAACTATCCACGCTTCCATGAATTCAGCGTTCGCTGTACTGTCATCGGGTGCTGACCGTTGCCTCCGACATCGAGGTGCTGGCTCGTTTCGGCCGCGCGCTCGCCGACCCGATCCGCTGCCGGATCCTTCTCGCCCTGCGCGAGGCTGCGGCGTACCCCTCCGACCTCGCCGAGACTCTGGAGGTCTCCCGGACCCGACTGTCGAACCATCTGGCCTGTCTGCGTGACTGCGGGCTGGTCGTCACGGTGCCCGACGGCCGGCGCACGCGGTACGAGCTCGCCGACGAGCGCCTCGGCGGCGCGCTGGATCACCTCTTGGCGGCGGTGGTCGCGGTCGAGTCCGACACGACCTGCGCGGACAGCGCCGAGAAAGGCTGCTGCTGATGGTCTCGACATCCATCGGCCCGTCCCCAACCCGCCGCGATGTCCTCGCCCGGCGCGTACGCCTGCTGGTGGCGGCGACGATCAGTTACAACGCCGTCGAGGCCGTCGTCGCCATCACCGCCGGCACCCTCGCCTCGTCGACCGCCCTGATCGGCTTCGGTCTCGACTCCGTGATCGAGGTCTCGTCGGCCGCCGCGGTCGCCTGGCAGTTCTCCGCCCGCGACCATGCCCTGCGGGAGGCCCGGGAGAAGACGACACTGCGGATCATCGCGGTCTCCTTCCACGTACTCGCCGCCTACGTCACCTTCGACGCCGTCCGCGCCCTGGTCGGCAACGGCGAGGCCGACCACTCCATCCCCGGCATCGTCATCGCCGCCCTGTCGCTGGCGATCATGCCGTTCCTCTCCGCCGCCCAGCGCCGGGCGGGCCGCGAACTCGGCTCCGCCTCCGCCGTCGCGGACTCCAGACAGACGCTGCTGTGCACCTATCTGTCGGCCGTCCTCCTGGTGGGCCTGGTCCTCAACGCCACCCTCGGCTGGTCCTGGGCCGACCCGATCGCCGCCCTGGTCATCGCCGGCGTCGCGGTCAAGGAGGGCCGTGACACCTGGCAGGGCAAGGGCTGCTGCGCGCCCGCCTCCCGCCCGGCGGCCGATACCTGTGGCCCCGGTCCGGGCCGTACCCGCTGTTCGTGAACATCGCGTTGCGGGCCGCCTCCGTGTCGCCCTCCGCCACTGATACTGGCCGGGTGATCGAGAAGCGGGGTCGGGCGTGGAGTGGACGGTCTGGGCGGGATTCGCCGCCGGTCTGCTGATCTCGACGGTGACCGCGCCGGTCGGCGTCTCCGGGGCCGTCTTCCTTCTCCCGGTTCAGCTCAGCGTCCTCGGCGTCCCCAGTCCCGCGGTCACACCGACGAACCTGCTGTTCAACGTGGTCGCCGGGCCGGGCGCGCTGTGGCGCTACCGCCGCGACGGCGCCCTGCGCGGCTCCCTCGCCCGGCGCCTCGTCCTGTGGACCCTGCCCGGCGTCATCGCCGGCGCCGTCGTCCGCGTCTTCGCCCTCCCGGGCCCCGACGTCTTCCGCACACTGGTCGCCGCCTTCCTGCTGCCGCTCGGAATCTGGCTGTGCCTGCGCACCCTGCGTGCCGCCCGCCACCGGCCGCGTACGGGCTCCCCCGAGCCGTCCCCGGCCGCGCTCGCGGTGCTCGCCCTGACTGTCGGCGTGGTCGGCGGGATCTACGGAATCGGCGGCGGCTCCCTTCTCGGGCCCGTCCTCGCCGCACGCGGCATGCCGCTGGCCCGCATCGCACCGGCCACCCTCGCCGCCACCTTCACCACCTCGGTCGCCGGCGCCGCCGCCTACGCGGTACTGGCGACGACGACCACCGGACCCGTCGCGCCCGACTGGTGGCTGGGTCTGGCCTGCGGCGCCGGCGGCCTCATCGGCGGCTACCTCGGCGCCCGCCTCCAACCCCGCCTGCCCGAGGCCGTACTCAGCCTTCTGCTCGGCATCCTCGCCGCCGCCCTCGGCACGCTCTACGCCGTCCAGGCCCTCACCTGAGCAACCCTCCCCGGGCCGGGCTGCCATGCCGGGCTCCCGACCTCCCGGAGCCGTACCCGCTCCGTACGACTACGCGCGAACAAACCCCTGGGGAAACCTCTGGGGCTTGTCCGCGCGCATCCGGCCCCCGTCAGCCCACGACGCCGGCCAGCAGCCTCGCCGTGGCCTCGGGCGCCTCCACCGGGAAGTGGTGGCTGCCCAGGTCGACCAGCACGATGTCGAGACGGTCCGCGTAGCGGTCGAACGCCTCCCGCGCGACCAGATCACGAATGCCGAACACGGTGATCGGCTGCCTCACCTCGCGCAGCGCCGCGTCCATGTCCCAGTGCACCAGGCCCTCGATGGCACGCAGACCCCCGGGCTGGCGCACACTGACCATCTTCTGGAAGTAGGCGTCCTTGCGCGCCGGGTCGGTCCCGGCCGGGGAGCCCCCTTCGACCAGGCCGCGCACCGCCGTGGGGAAGTCGTCGCGGAACATGCCCAGCAGCGCGTCGGCCTCATCCTCGCTCTGCGCCGGGAACAGGGACAGGTAGTGCAGCCCGTCGAGTGCGACCACGTGCGTGACGGTGCCGGGGAGCAGCCGGGCGACCTCGACGGCGACCGCCGCGCCGTGGGAGTGCCCGGCCACGACGGCCGTGGTCACGGACTGGGCCTCCAGCACCGCCGCCACGTCGCGGGCGAACTCCTCTACGGTCCAAACGGCCCGTGTCGAGCGGGACTCGCCGTGCTCGGCGAGGTCGACGGCGAGGACCCGGTAGCTGTCGGGCAGGTGGCCGGTCACGGCGTCGAAGTCACCGCGGTCGCACGCCCAGCCGTGGACGAGGACCAGGACCGGCCCGTCGGCGGGGCCGGTGGCGGTGTACCGGATGGTCGTGTGGTCAGACCGGCGGACGAGGAGGTTCTCGCCGGTCGTGCGGCTTGAGGTCGTCACGGTGCTTCCTTCTTTCGTACGTAGGGTGCCGGATGGTGCTTCTTGGGAGACGGGGCGGTTCCAGGGGGCGGTGGGGCGGGTGGCCCGGGGCTCATGCCCGTGCCCCGGTCGCCGGGGGCCTCAGCCGCACGGGGTCGCAGCGGCGCGGCGCCGCGACCGCAGCTGGCCCAGCCGCAGGAGGAAGGCGGCGGAGACGATCGCCACGATCGCCAGGGCGTAGATCTCGGTGGCGGTCCGCAGGCCGACGGCGGTGACGGCGATGCCGCCGAGCACGGCGGGCACGCTGTTGCCGAGGTAGTTGATGATGTTCGCCGAGGCGAAGACCGCGCCGCGCTCGTGCGGTCCGGCGAGCCGGGCGAACGTGCCGAACGTCGCCAGTACCGACGCGCCGAAGCCGACGCCCGCGACGACGGTCCCGGCGGCGGCGACCCAGACGAGGTCCGTCACCGTTCCGGCGAGCGCCGTCAGCACGCCCAGCCCGAGCAGCGCGGACGAGGGCGCCAGCAGCGAGGCGGCGGACCGGGTACGCAGGACGGCCACCGTGAGCGCCCCGGTGCCCGCCAGGAGTGTCACGACGACGCCGCCGACCAGCCGGCTCCGCAGCCCGAACAACTCGGCGGCGACGGACGGGCCGAGGGAGAGGAAGAGCCCGGCCAGCGCCCAACTGGCCACCATCGCCGGCACCACCGGCACGATGTCCGCGCGCAGGTGCGCGGGCAGTGCCGCCCGTGGGCGCAGCGAGGCGACGGCCCCCGGCCTGCGCGGGGAGGTCTCCGGCAGAAGAGCGGTGACCACCAGCGCCGCCACCATGGCGGCGAGCAGGAGTCCGTAGACCAGCCGGGTCGGGGCGGGGCCGAACTCCACCAGCGCACCGGAGCCGAGAGCGCCGAGAGCGAGCCCGGTCAGGGGCGCCACCGAGGTGACGACCCCCGCGCGCCCCCGGGCGTGCGGGGGTTCGAGGTCGACGAGCGTGGCGCTGAGGGTGGTCGTCGCCGCTCCGGTGGCGATGCCCTGAAGCACCCGGGCGGCGGCCAGGACGACCACGTTCCCGGCGGCGAGGAAGAGCGCGAGCGCGACGATCTCCAGCGCGATCGCCGCGGCGAGCACCGGCCGGCGGCCGAGGTGGTCCGACAGTGCCCCGACGACGAGCAGCGAGCCCAGCAGACCGACCACGTACAGGGCGAAGACGACGGTCAGCACCCATGCCGAGAAGTGCCATTGCCGCTGGTAGACGGGGTAGAGCGGGGACGGCACGCTGGAGGCGGCCAGAAAGACGACGAAGACGGCGGCGACGCCGGGGAAGGCGGTACCGCGCGGCACACGGTGCCTGCCCTCGTCGGGCCGTACGGCGGACAGGGCGGAGTCAGCAGACATAGTAATCTCGCAGTGATCTATGCGTTAGTGGCTTCACGCTAACACAAACGCAACGATCACTGCTTTTTAGTCGCAGTGATCAATGCGATACTGGCGACGTGCCCACAACCGTGTCCTCCGCCTCACCGACCGGGAGCCGGCCGGGAGGCCGCTCCGCCCGCGTCCGCGCGGCCGTCCACCGGGCCGTCGAGGAACTGGTCGCCGACGAGCCCAACGAACCCCTGACGATCCCCGTCGTGGCCGCCCGCGCCGGCGTGCACCCCACCACGGTCTACCGCCGCTGGGGCGCCGTCGGTGATCTGCTCGCCGACGTCGTGACCAGCCGTTTCTCCGGCGACATCGTGGTGCCGGACACCGGAAGCCTCCGCGGCGACCTGGAGCGCTACGCGTGCGACCTCGCCAAGGACCTCTGCGACCCGGACACCCTGGCCCTCGTACGCGCCACCATCGGCACCGGCGGCGAACAGGGCGCCGCCGCCTGCCGCGGCGACCGCGAGCGGCAGCTCGAAGCCATCCTGGAACGCGAACAGGGCCGGGGGCATCAGCCCCCGACCCTCGAACACACCACGGACGCCGTGCTCGCGCCCCTCTACTACCGGGCCGTCTTCACGGACGCCCCCCTCACCCTGGAGTGGGCCCGCGGCCTCGTCTCCCACCTACTGCCGCACTGACCGCCGGGCCGTCCGCACAAAGTCCCGCCCGAACCGCCAGACCCTTCGGTCTGACGTACCGACAGGTCAAGACCCGTTCTTGACCGTCAGCGGCAGCAGCTTCTTGCCCGTCGGGCCGATTTGGATGTCCAGGTCGAGTTGGGGGCACACCCCGCAGTCGAAGCACGGCGTCCAGCGGCAGTCCTCGACCTCCGTTTCGTCCAGGGCGTCCTGCCAGTCCTCCCAGAGCCAGTCCTTGTCGAGACCGGAGTCCAGGTGGTCCCAGGGCAGGACCTCCTCGTAGGTGCGTTCGCGGGTGGTGTACCAGTCGATGTCCAGGCCGAACCCGGGCAGTGTCTTCGCCGCGCTCGCCATCCAGCGGTCGTAGCTGAAGTGCTCGCGCCAGCCGTCGAAGCGGCCGCCGTCCTCGTAGACCGCGCGGATGACCGCGCCCACCCGGCGGTCGCCGCGGGAGAGCAGGCCCTCGACGATGCCGGGCTTGCCGTCGTGGTAGCGGAAGCCGATCGAGCGGCCGTACTTCTTGTCCGCGCGGATCTTGTCGCGGAGCTTCAGCAGCCGCTCGTCGGTCTCCTCGACGCTCAGCTGGGGCGCCCACTGGAACGGGGTGTGCGGCTTGGGCACGAAGCCGCCGATGGAGACGGTGCAGCGGATGTCGTTCTGGCCGGAGACCTTGCGGCCCTCGGCGATGACCTTGACCGCCATGTCGCCGATCTGGAGGACATCCTCGTCGGTCTCGGTGGGCAGCCCGCACATGAAGTAGAGCTTCACCTGGCGCCAGCCGTTGCCGTACGCGGTGGAGACCGTGCGGATCAGGTCCTCCTCCGAGACCATCTTGTTGATGACCTTGCGCAGCCGCTCGGAGCCGCCCTCGGGGGCGAAGGTGAGGCCGGAACGGCGGCCGTTGCGGGTGAGTTCGTTGGCCAGGTCGACGTTGAAGGCGTCGACGCGGGTGGAGGGGAGCGAGAGGCCGATCTTCTCCTCCTCGTACCGGTCGGCGAGGCCCTTGGCGACGTCCGCGATCTCGCTGTGGTCGGCGGAGGAGAGCGACAGCAGGCCGACCTCCTCGAAGCCGGTCGCCTTGAGGCCCTTCTCGACCATCTCGCCGATGCCGGTGATGCTGCGCTCCCGGACGGGCCGCGTGATCATGCCGGCCTGGCAGAAGCGGCAGCCGCGCGTACAGCCGCGGAAGATCTCGACGGACATGCGCTCGTGCACGGTCTCGGCCAGCGGTACGAGCGGCTGCTTGGGGTACGGCCACTCGTCGAGGTCCATGACGGTGTGCTTGGAGACCCGCCAGGGGACGCCCGACCTGTTGGGGACGGTACGGGCGATACGGCCGTCCGGCAGGTATTCGACGTCGTAGAAGCCGGGGACGTACACCCCTCCGGTCTTCGCGAGCCGCAGCAGCAGTTCCTCACGGCCGCCTGTCCTGCCCTCGGCCTTCCAGGCCCGGATGATCTCGGTGATCTGGAGGACGGCCTGTTCGCCGTCGCCGATGACGGCGCAGTCGATGAACTCGGCGATCGGCTCGGGGTTGAACGCCGCGTGGCCGCCCGCGAGCACGATCGGGTGGTCGACGGTCCGGTCCGCCGCAGCGAGCGGGATCCCGGCCAGGTCGAGCGCCGTGAGCATGTTGGTGTAGCCGAGCTCGGTGGAGAAGGAGAGCCCGAACACGTCGAAGGCGGAGACGGGGCGGTGCGCGTCCACGGTGAACTGCGGGACCCTGTGCTCGCGCATCAGCGCCTCCAGGTCCGGCCAGACGCTGTACGTGCGCTCCGCGAGGACGCCCTCACGCTCGTTGAGGACCTCGTAGAGGATCATGACGCCCTGGTTGGGCAGTCCGACCTCGTAGGCGTCGGGGTACATCAGCGCCCAGCGGACGTCGCACTCGTCCCACTCCTTGACCGTGGAGTTGAGTTCACCGCCGACATATTGGATCGGCTTCTGCACATGCGGGAGCAGAGCTTCGAGCTGTGGGAAGACCGATTCAACAGCAGACATCACGGCGACTTTCGTGGGCTGACGGGGTGACCATTCAGGCTACCCCGAGCGCCGACCGGCCCTCACCGCGCGAGCGCCCCCCGGGCCCCGGGCCCCGGGCCCGAGCGCCCGCCCCGACCCGAGGACCCTCGCACCCGCGGCCACACCCGCGGCCGCGTACGCGAAAGCGCACTCAGCCGCTCAGTGCCGTCCGCAGCTTCCGCCTGGCGGACTCGCGCCAGATCTGGGGCAGTTCCCGCTCCCGGTCGGCCGCCCGCGCCTCCTCCTCGCCGTACAGCAGCCCCCAGGTGAACGCGGACTCGCCGGCCGCGTGGGCCTGGATCGCGAGGTCGCGCAGGGAGTCGCGCGCCACCACGCTGTCCTGGTGGTCGCCGAGCACGCCCTGCACGGCCTTCATCCGCTTGGAGAAACGCTTCGCGGGCCTCCCGAGGGCGGGCTTCGCCGCGTCGGCGGCGTAACGGGCGCGCTTGGCCGCCTTGCGGGCGTCGTGCAGCGCCAGATCGCGCTCCTCGCCCGGGGTGAGGGCCAGCGCGTGCTCGACCCGGCCCGCGAGGCGTTCGTAGTCCTTGACGATCGCCCGGGGCAGTACCCTGCCGGGCTTCTTCTCCGCGCGGTCCGTGAGCAGCGGCGGATCGGCGAGCAGTGCCTCGACCGAGTCCAGCAGGCGCAGATAGCGCGCGCTGTCCAGTACGCCGAGGGTCTTGGCACGCGCGTCGGTACGGCCCGCGGCGTCCCAGATCCGGAGCCGGGCGTGCACGGGACCGAGCAGCAGGGTCGTGTCGTGGGCGTCCACGCGTTCGGTCAGGCGCTCGGCGAGGACCTCCTGGTCGCGGTCGACGCCCAGCTCCCCGGCGAGCCACTTCAGCTCGGCGCCGATGGGCCGGGTGACCTCGCGGTCGAGCACCTTCCCGTACGTACGGAAGGCGGAGCGCATCCGGCGGGTGGCGACCCGCAGCTGGTGCACGGAGTCCGGGAGGTCGCGGCGGACGGCCGGGTCGTAAGCGACGATCGCGTCGGCCTGCTCGCGCAGATAGGCGAGCACGTGGTCCCCGGCGGTGACCGGCGCGCGCCGGCTCTTCCGCCCGGTCCCCGGCCCGCGGCCGGCCTTCCTCGCCTCCGGCGCGCTCCCGGCGGGCGCCGTGTCGGCGAGTGCCCTGGCGAGCTTGGACGCGGCGGACGCGGGTCGTACGCCCGCCTTGCGGAGTACCTTGGCGACGGCGTCGAGGAGTTCGGGGGCGCCGTCGTCGGCGAGCTCGACCTCGATCTCGGTCCAGTCGGCGGTGGCGCCCCCGGCGGGCAGGCGCTCCGCGCGGACGGTGTCGACGGCCACCTCGGCGAGCGTGCGCCCGGCCTCGTCGGCCAGCAGGCTGATGTCGCGCGAGGTGCGCAGGCGTACGACGGGCGCGAGCTCGGCGCCGCGGACGCGCGAGCGCACCAGTGCGGCGAGCTCGTCGGGGAGGGTGTCGGAGAGCGGGGCCTGGAGCTCGTCGCGGACGCCGTCGCCGACGGGGAATTTCAGATGCCAGCCCTCGTCCGCGCCGCCGGTGCGCCGGCGGAGGGTGAGGGTGTCTGCGGTCAGCCGCAGGTCGGGGGTGTCGTAGTAGACGGCGTCCAGCTCGGTGACGCCCCGCTCGGTGACGGCGGAGACGGCCGGCACCTGGGTGAGGTCCGGCAGGAGGGAACTCCCGGAGGGTTCCGCTCCGCTGCCGGCGGTCCTCGGCCGCTCCGGGAGTTCGTACTTACGTTCGATCTCGCGCTTTGTGTCCACCATCTGTACAAAGGTAGTCGTGGGGATTGCCGTATCGCATTCCCCACGACCCAAACCGGTAGATCAAGCCGTTATCGGCCGCTGGACCCTGATCGACTCCAGTAGCCCGACCGCGATCCAGACCGCGAACATCGACGTGCCTCCGTACGACACGAACGGCAGCGGCAGCCCCGCCACCGGCATGATCCCGAGCGTCATCCCGACGTTCTCGAAGGCCTGGAAGGCGAACCAGGCGATGATCCCGGCCGCCACGACCGTCCCGTACAGCTCGGTCGTCTCACGCGCGATCCGGCAGGCGCGCCAGAGCACCACACCGAGCAGCAGCAGGATCAGCCCGGCGCCGACGAAGCCCAGCTCCTCGCCGGCGACGGTGAAGACGAAGTCGGTCTGCTGCTCGGGGACGAACTGCCCGGTGGTCTGGGAGCCCTTGAAGAGCCCGGTGCCGGTGAGCCCGCCCGAACCGATCGCGATCCGCGCCTGGTTGGTGTTGTAGCCGACACCCGCCGGGTCGAGCTCCGGGTTGGCGAAGGCGGCGAAACGGTTGATCTGGTACTCGTCGAGCACCCCGAGCGCCGCGACCGCGACGGCGCCCGCGACACCGGCGCCGACGAGCCCGAAGATCCACCGGTTGGACGCCCCGGAGGCGAGCAGGACGCCGAGCACTATCACCGCCATGACCATGACGGAGCCGAGGTCCGGCATCATCATGACGATCACGATCGGGACGATCGCGAGCCCCAGGGACTTGGCGACCGTCCGATGGTCCGGATGGACCTGATCACCCGCGTCGACTCTGGCCGCGAGCATCATCGCCATGCCCAGGATGATCGTGATCTTCACGAACTCCGAGGGCTGGAGGGTGAAGCCGCCGCCGAGCACGATCCAGGCGTGCGCGCCGTTGATGGTGGCGCCGAGCGGGGTGAGGACCAGCAGCACGAGTACGACGGAGATGCCGTACAGCACCGGCACCGCGCCGCGCAGGGTGCGGTGGCCGAGCCAGATCGTGCCGATCATCAGGGCCAGCCCGATACCGGTGTTCAGTATGTGGCGGAAGAAGAAGTGGTACGGATCGCCCGAGTTGAGGTCCGTACGGTTGCGGGTCGCCGACCAGACGAGCAGCGATCCGACCGCCGACAGCGCGAGCGCGGAGAACATCAGCGGCCAGTCGAGCCTGCGCGCCAGTGAGTCGCGGGCCGCGAGTGTGGCCCACAGCCCGCGCTCGGGACCGTATCCGGAGACGGAGAAGCCGCTCGTGCCGGCCATGCGTCAGTCCCTCCGCGCGGGCGCGCCCGCGAGCTGTCCGTTGTCGTTCGGTGCCCGCCCGGGACCGGCCGGTGGCTGCCCGGTGTCGGGTGCCTGGCCCGTATCGGGTGCCTGCGCCGTGCCCGGGGCCCGGCCCGCGTCACCGGGGGCCTGCCCGTTGTCCGGGGCCTGGCCCGCGTCGTCGGGCGCTTGGCCCGCGTCGTCCGGGGCCTGGGGCACCAGTCCGTTGTTGTCACCGGCCGGCGCGATCTCGTTGCCGTCCAGCGGTGTCTTGTTCGGTACGAAGGGCTTGATGGTCGGCGCGTCGATCGTGCCGTCGGGCTCGATCTTGGGCAGTCCCCCGCGCGGCTTCGGCATCAGGGCCTTCTTGAGGTTCTGGCCGCCCTTCGCGTCGAGCCCGTACATCGCCTCGTAGATCTTGCGCACGGCGGGACCCGAGGCCCCGGAGCCCGTACCACCCTGGGAGATCGTCATGACGATCGTGTAGTCCTCGGTGTACGAGGCGAACCAGGACGTCGTCTGCTTGCCGTAGACCTCGGCCGTACCCGTCTTGGCGTGCATCGGGATCTTGTCCTGCGGCCAGCCGCCGAACCGCCAGGCCGCCGAACCGGTGGTCGCCACTCCGGCGAGCGCCTTGTCGAGCTGGTCGCGGAGCTTGCCGTCGATCGGCAGCTTGCCGTGCGACTTGGGCTTGATCTCCGTGACCTTCTTGCCGTCGGGGCTGACGATCGCCTTGCCGACGCTCGGGTCGTACATCGTGCCGCCGTTGGCGATCGCCGCGTAGATCGTGGCCATCTGGATCGGCGTGACGAGCGTGTCGCCCTGGCCGATCGAGTAGTTGACCGCGTCACCGGCGCGCATCCGGTTGCCCTCCAGGCAGCCCTCGTACGCCAGTTGCTCGACGTACGTGCCGCCCTTCTTGCCCTGCTTGCACCAGCTGGCCTTGTTGGCCTCCCAGAAGTCCTGCTTCCACTGGCGGTCCGGGATACGGCCCGCGACCTCGTTGGGGAGGTCGATGCCGGTCTCCTTGGCGAGGCCGAACTCCTTGGCGGTCTTGTAGAAGTAGTCGTTGGCGCCCTTCTTGGGCTTGTTGCCGCCGTCCTTCGACCACTCCTTGTGCGCGAGACCGTAGAACACGGTGTCGCAGGAGACCTCCAGCGCGCGCCCGAGGTCGATGCTGCCGTAGCCCTGGGACTCGAAGTTCTTGAAGACCTGGTTGCCGATGGAGTACGAACTGGGGCACGGGTAGCTGCCGTTGAAGTCGTAACCGGCCTTGACCGCCGCCGTCGACGAGATGACCTTGAAGATCGAGCCGGGGGCCGCCTGCGACTGGATCCCCCGGTTCAGCAGCGGGAAGTTGGACTTCTTGCTGGTGAGCTTGGCGTAGTCCTTCGCGGAGATCCCGCCGACCCAGGCGTTGGGGTCGTACGTCGGCTGCGACGCCATGGAGACGACGCGGCCGGTCTTGGACTCCAGGACCACCACCGCGCCCGCGTCGGCCTTGTAGTTCTGGTTGGTGTTGCGGTCGTGCTCCTTGCGGGCGGCCTTCATCGCCTCGCTGAGCTCGTACTCCGCGACCGCCTGCACGCGCGCGTCGATGGAGGTGATGATGTTGGAGCCCGGCTCGGCCTGGTCGCTCTTGGCCTGGCCGATGACCCGGCCGAGGTTGTCGACCTCGTAGCGGGTGACGCCCGCGTCGCCGCGCAGGTACTTGTCGTACGTGCGCTCCAGACCCGAGCGGCCCACCTGGTCCGAGCGGAGGAACGGCGAGTCGGTGTCCTGCGCCTTGGTGATCTCCTCGTCGGTGACCGGCGAGAGATAGCCGAGCACCTGGGCGGTGTTGGCCTTGCCCGGCGCGGCGTAGCGGCGCACGGCGGTCGGCTCGGCGGTGATGCCGGGGAAGTCCTCGGCGCGCTCCCGGATCTGGAGGGCCTGCTGCGTGGTGGCCTCGTCCGTGACGGGGATGGGCTGGTAGGGCGAACCGTTCCAGCAGGGCTGCGGTGTCTCGTTGTCGCAGAGCCTGACCTTGTCCCCGACCTCCTTCGGCGTCATGTCGAGGATGCCGGCGAGACGGACGAGGACGGCCTTCCCCTTGTCGGGCATCTTCATCAGTTCCGTACGGCTGGCGGAGACGACGAGCCGGGTCTCGTTGTCGGCGAGCGGCACACCCTGCGAGTCGAGGATGGAGCCGCGCACGGCCGGCTGGACGACCTGCTGCACATGGTTGTTCTTCGCCTCGTCCGTGTACTCGGCGCCGTTGCGGATCTGGAGGTACCAGAGCCGTCCGCCGAGGGTGAGCAGGAGCGAGAAGACCAGGATCTGGATGACGACGAGCCGGATCTGGACCCTGGGCGTCCGTCCGGTCTCCGGAATGTTGCTCACAGTCGTTTGACCCCCTTGATCCGTCCGGCACGTGCGGCCCGTGACCTGGCCGTCTTCAGGCGCAGCCCCCCGCGCTGGTTGCCGATCTTCAGTCCGGTGCCCGCCGCCAGCCAGCCGGAGGCGACGTCGGTGCCGCCGCTCGACTTGTCGGCGAGCGGGTCGTTCTCCGCGCGTCTGGCCAGGGCCATGATCAGCGGGACGGTGAACGGCGCGAGCAGCAGGTCGTAGATGGCCGAGGTGATGATCAGATTGGTAAGGCCGACATGGCGGGCGGCCGTGTCGCCGACGAGGGCGCCGACCCCCGCGTACAGGAGCGTGGTGGTGACGGCCGCGCCGACGACCACGACCATCGGGCCCAGCGCGGTGCGCAGTTGGCCGTGGTCGGGCTTGGCGAGTCCGGCGAGATAGCCGACCACGCAGAGCACCAGCGCGTACCGCCCCGCCGCGTGGTCGGCCGGCGGGGCGATGTCGGCGAGGAGCCCGGCTCCGAAGCCGATGAGCGCGCCGCTGACGTGTCCGTAGACCAGGGCGAGCGCAACGACGACGAGGAGCAGCAGATCGGGTACGGCTCCGGGGAGTTGGAGACGGGCGAGTACGGCCACCTGGACGACCAGCGCGACCACGACCAGGGTGACGGAGAGCAGCATCCGGTTGAAGCGCATGGGGATCAGCTCTACTCCTGCTCGTTGACCTGACCGTCGCCCGGCAGGTCCTGGCCGTTGGGCGACGGGGTGGCCGTGACAGTGACGGTCGGTGTGGGCTTGGGCTTGGCGGGCTTCTTCGGCAGGACCATGTCGCGCGGGTCCTCGCGGGGTGCCTGGACGACGACGCCGACGATGTCGAGCTTGGTGTAGCCGACGTAGGGGCGGACGAAGATGTCGCGGGTGAGGCCCCCCGCGGAGGGGTCGACGCGTACGACCTGACCGACCGGCACCCCGGGGACGAACGGCCGGTCCTTGCTGGATCCGAACGTGACCAGCCGGTCGCCGGCCTTCACCTTGGCCTTGCCGTTGAGGAGCTGAACGTTGAAGGGCCGGTCGCCCTGGCCGGTGGCGAAGCCCAGTTCGTCGGAGCCCTCCATCCGGGTGCCGACGGTGAAGTCCGGGTCGTTGGCGAGCAGTACGGTCGCGGTGCTCGGTCCCACGGTGGTGACGCGGCCGACGAGGCCGTCCCCGTTCAGGACGGTCATGTCGCGCTTGAGGCCGTCGTCGGCGCCCGCGTCGATGGTCACGGTCCAGGAGAAGCCCTGGGCGGCTCCTATGGCGATGACCTCGGCGGCCTTTATGCCGTACTGCCCGGCCCCCGCGGTGTTGAGGAGCTTGTCCAGCTCCTTCAGCCGACTGCGGTTGCGCGCGTCGCTGCCGAGCCGCTGCTTGAGTGCCGCGTTCTCCTGCTCCAGGACGGTGACGCGGTCGTGCCGCTCACCGGAGTCCCGTACGGCCCCGATGGCGTTGCCGACCGGGTCGACGGCCTTCGCCACGCCCTCCTGGACGGGGCCGAAGACCGAGGCGGCGGCCCCCCGGGCACCGTCGACGGGTGACGCCTCTCCCCCGCGGATATCCACCGTGATCAGTGCGAACGCGATGGCGATCAGCAGCACCAGGAGCAGCCGGCTCTCTCGTGTGTCCCTCACGTGCGGCGGCCGTGCCTTCCTCGTTGGAATGCCTCGTCGGATATTTCTGTGCGAATCGCGGGAATCCCCCGTAAGCGACTCGTCGCAATTGGCGCATCGGATTGGTCTTGTCTGTATATCAACGATCCACCGGCGGGGGCGTCAGCGTTCCATAGGGGCCGTCCCCCGGGCCTGTTGGGGCCCGGGGGATATTCGCCCTTTTCGTGATCCGCGCGGGGTCGGCGGATACCGGCGGCGCGGTCGGCCGAGGTCGGGCGTTCGTTGATCGGGCGTTCGCTGGTCGGTCGTTCGTCGATCGGGCGCGAGCGGGTGGTCCGTCCGCGTTACGTCGTCATCTGCGCGGCGAGGCGTCGAGCACCTGCTGGAGGGCCTCGAACTCCTCGACGCACTTGCCGGAGCCGAGAGCCACCGAATCCAGCGGGTCCTCGGCGATATGGATGGGCATTCCGGTCTCACGGCGCAGCCGCTCGTCGAGGCCGCGCAGCAGGGCGCCGCCGCCGGTGAGGACGATGCCGCGGTCCATCACGTCGCCGGAGAGCTCCGGCGGGCACTTGTCGAGCGTGGTCTTCACCGCGTCCACGATCGCGTTGACCGGCTCCTCGATGGCCTTGCGGACCTCGGCGGCCGAGATGACGACGGTCTTCGGAAGCCCCGACACCAGGTCACGGCCGCGGATCTCGGTGTGCTCGTCCTTGTCGAGGTCGTAGGCCGAACCGATGGTGATCTTGATCTGTTCGGCGGTGCGCTCACCGAGGAGGAGCGAGTACTCCTTCTTGATGTGCTGGATGATCGCGTTGTCCAACTCGTCGCCGGCGACCCGGATCGACTGCGCGGTGACGATTCCGCCGAGGGAGATCACCGCGACCTCGGTGGTGCCGCCGCCGATGTCCACGACCATGTTGCCGGTCGCCTCGTGGACGGGCAGACCCGAGCCGATGGCGGCGGCCATGGGCTCTTCGATGATGTGCACCTGGCGGGCGCCCGCCTGCGTGGACGCCTCGATGACGGCGCGTCGCTCAACTCCCGTGATGCCGGAGGGCACACAGACGACGACCCGGGGGCGGGCCAGATAGCGGCGCTTGTGGATCTTGAGGATGAAGTAGCGCAGCATGCGTTCGGTGATCTCGAAGTCGGCGATCACACCGTCCTTCAACGGCCGGACGGCAACGATGTTGCCCGGTGTCCGGCCGATCATCTTCTTCGCTTCGGAGCCGACCGCGAGGATGCCGCCCGTGTTGGTGTTGATGGCGACGACGGACGGCTCGTTGAGCACGATCCCCCGACCCCTGACGTACACCAGCGTGTTGGCGGTCCCGAGGTCGACAGCCATGTCACGGCCGATGAACGACATCTTGTTCCCCATGAGGATGCGTCTGGCCTTCCCAAATCGAGCGTTGACGGCTTTTCAGGATGGCGAGGTGGATGCTGAGGCGGTGAGGTCCATCGTAGTGCCGCCCGTACTGACTCGGCGCGGTAGATCCACCTCTAATAAAGGTGACGATGTGTCGCAGCCATGCGTTCCCGCTCTGGCTCCGCCTATGCAAGGGGTGGCCGAATTCCGTCGGTCGCCGCACGGACGTTAAGCGCTGTATGGCTGACGTTTGATCAGGAAAGACCAGGGTAAGGGCTGTCTTTCAGTGCTCGGGAAAGAAAAGTTTCAGTTCCCGAATGGCGGACTCCTCGGAGTCCGAGGCGTGGATCAGGTTCTCGCGGACGATCGTTCCGAAATCCCCCCGAATGGACCCCGGCGCGGCGGCGATCGGGTCAGTGGGCCCCGCCAGGGCGCGTACGCCCTCGATGACGCGCTCGCCCTCGACGATCAGGGCGACGACCGGGCCCGACGCCATGAACTCGATCAGCGGCTCGTAGAACGGCCGGCCCTTGTGCTCGCCGTAGTGCTGCTCCAGCGTGCCCTCGTCGAGCGTGCGCAGCTCCAGCGCGGTGATGCTCCAGCCGGCCTTGCGCTCGATACGGCCGATGATCTCTCCCACCAGAGCACGGCGGACGGCGTCCGGCTTGAGGAGGACGAGAGTGCGCTGGGTCATGGTGTGCGGCTCCTTGCGGGCATTCACTGCGGGCAAACGGGTGAAGTGGTGTGAGGCTACAGGGGCGCGTGCGGGCTGCCGTACCCGGTCCGGGTACGGACGCCCCCGGACCGCGCGCTACGTCAGGGGCTCCGCGGGCGCCGGGGCGGCGGCCTGCTCGGCCCACCGCGCCTTCGCCGCGTCGATCTTGCGTCCGAAGTGCACCGAGGCCCACCACAGCGCGCCGAAGAGCACCCCCAGGAAGAACATCACCGGCACGATGAAACCGCCCGCGACCAGCGCGACCTGGAACGCCCAGCCGAGCTGGACCCCGCCCGGCCTGGTGATCATCCCGCACAGCAGCAGGGACAGCAGCATCGCGACGCCGCAGACCGTCCACACGACTCCCATGGACAGGTCGTCGGACTTCATGGCGACGAGCCCCGCGAAGCCGATCACGAAGAACTCACCGATCAGCGTCGACGCGCAGAGCGTGCGCATGCGATCAGCCCCTTCCCAGAAGCAGCCGGGCCTCGCCGACCGTAATCACCGAACCGGTCACCAGCACCCCGGCGCCGGCGTACTCCCCGTCCTCCTCGGCGAGCGTGATCGCCGCCTCCAGCGCGTCGTCGAGCCGGGGCTCGACCTGTACGCGGTCGTCGCCGAACAGTTCCACGGCGACCGTCGCCAGATCGTCCGCGCTCATCGCGCGGTCGCTGGAGTTCTCCGTGACGACGATCTCCGCGAAGACCGGCTCCAGCGCTTCGAGGAACCCCCGGACGTCCTTGCCGGCGCTGGCGCCGACGACCCCGATCAGTCTGCTGAAGCCGAACGACTCACCGATCGCCGCCGCCACGGCCCGCGCGCCCGCCGGATTGTGCGCCGCGTCCAGGACGACCGTCGGCGAGCGCCGTACGACCTCCAGCCGGCCGGGCGAGACCACGGAGGCGAACGCGGAGCGCACCGTGTCCAGCTCCAGGGGCCGCGGCTGCTCGGCCCCGATCCCGAAGAACGCCTCGACGGCCGCGAGCGCCACCGCCGCGTTGTGCGCCTGATGGGCGCCGTACAGCGGGAGGAAGACCTGCTGGTACTCGCCGCCGAGGCCCCGCAGCGTCAGCATCTGCCCGCCGACCGCGACCTCGCGGGAGACGACGCCGAACTCCATGCCCTCGCGCGCCACCGTCGCGTCCATCTCCAGGGCGCGCTTCAGCATCACCTGCGACGCGTCGACCGGCTGCTGCGCCAGGACGACCGTCGCGCCCCGCTTGATGATCCCGGCCTTCTCCACGGCGATCTCGCCGGGCGTGGAGCCGAGCCGGTCGGTGTGGTCCAGATCGATGGGGGTGACGACGGCGACGGAGGCGTCGATCACGTTCGTCGCGTCCCAGCTGCCGCCCATGCCGACCTCGACGACCGCGGCGTCCACCGGTGCGTCCGCGAAGGCCGCGTACGCCATGCCCGTGAGCACCTCGAAGAAGGAGAGCCGGTAGTCCTGGGCGCCGTCCACCATGTCGACGTACGGCTTGATGTCCTCGTACGTCTCGATGAACCGCTCCGCGGAGACCGGTTCGCCGTCCATGCTGATCCGCTCGGTGACCGAGGAGACGTGCGGACTGGTGTAACGGCCGGTGCGCAGGTCGAAGGCGCCGAGCAGCGCCTCGATCATGCGGGCGGTGGACGTCTTGCCGTTGGTGCCCGTGATGTGGATGGACGGATAGGCCCGCTGGGGGTCGCCGAGCACGTTCATCAGCGCCTCGATACGGGTGACCGAGGGCTCCAGCTTGGTCTCGCCCCAGCGGCCGGCCAGCTCCTGCTCGACGGCGCGCAGCGCCTTGTCGACCTCCGGGTCGGTGGGCCGGGCCGGTACGCCGTCGCCCTGCGGGGGCCCCGTCTGGGCGCGCAGCGTGCGGCTTCCGGCCTCGATCACGGCGAGGTCGGGGTCGCGGGTGGTCTCGGCGTGGACGATGTCGTCGAAGTCGTCGTCGTACTCGCCGGGCTGGTCGGGCTGGTCGGGCCGGTGCTCGCTCACGGGCACCAGTCTACGGAGCGGGTACGGCGTGACCGCCGCCCCGCCCCGTCAACCGGTGCCGATGATCGTCCGGGCGCCCGTCAGCCCTCCGGGAGAGCCGCGAGCTGCGCCGTGATCCGCTCGATGTCCGCGTCGGCCTTGGCCAGCCGGCCTCGGATCTTGTCGACCACGTTGTCCGGGGCCTTCGCGAGGAACGCCTCGTTGCCGAGCTTGGCCGTGGCCTGCTGCTTCTCCTTCCGAGCCGCGTCCCGGTCCTTCGTCAGGCGCTTGCGCTCCGCCTCGACGTCGATCGTGCCGGACAGGTCAAGCTCCACCCTCGCGCCCGCGACCGGCAGGGTCGCGGTCGCCTGGAAGCCGTCGCCCGCCTCCTGGAGCCGCAGCACCTGCCGGATCGCCGCCTCGTGCGGGGCGAGCGGTGTCGCGGACAGGTCGAGCCGGCCCGGGACCTTCTGGGCCGACTGAAGGCCCTGGTCGGCGCGGAAGCGGCGGACCTCGGTGACGACCTGCTGGACGTGCTCGATCTCGCGCTCGGCGCCCGGGTCGCGGAAGCCCGAGTCGGCGGGCCAGTCGGCGATGACCACCGACTCCTTGCCGGTCAGGGTGGTCCACAGGGTCTCGGTGACGAACGGGACGATCGGGTGCAGCAGACGCAGGGTGACGTCCAGGACCTCACCGAGGACGCGCCCGGAGACCTTGGCCTGGTCACCGCCGGCGAAGAACGTCGTCTTGGACAGCTCGACGTACCAGTCGAAGACCTCGTCCCAGGCGAAGTGGAAGAGGGCGTCCGACAACTTCGCGAACTGGTAGTCCTCGTAGTACGCGTCGACCTGCGTGACGGTCTGGTTCAGCCGCGAGAGGATCCACCGGTCCGTGGCGGACATCTCGGACGCGTCGGGCAGCGGGCCCTCGACCGTGGCGCCGTTCATCATGGCGAAACGGGTCGCGTTCCAGATCTTGTTGGCGAAGTTGCGGGAGCCCTGGACCCAGTCCTCGCCGATGGGGACGTCGACACCGGGGTTGGCGCCCCGCGCGAGCGTGAAGCGGACGGCGTCCGTGCCGTACGCGTCCATCCAGTCGAGCGGGTTGACGACGTTGCCGAAGGTCTTGGACATCTTCTTGCCGTGCTCGTCACGGACCATGCCGTGCAGCGCGATGGTGTGGAACGGCGGGGTGCCGTCCATCGCGTAGAGGCCGAACATCATCATCCGGGCGACCCAGAAGAACAGGATGTCGTACCCGGTGACCAGGACCGAGTTCGGATAGAACTTCTCCAGGCTCGGGGTCTGTTCGGGCCAGCCCAGGGTGGAGAACGGCCAGAGCCCGGAGGAGAACCAGGTGTCCAGGACGTCCGTGTCCTGGCTCCAGCCCTCACCGGTCGGCGGCTCCTCGTTCGGGCCGACGCAGACCGTCTCGCCGTCCGGGCCGTGCCAGACCGGAATCCGGTGGCCCCACCACAACTGCCGTGAGATGCACCAGTCGTTGAGGTTGTCGACCCACCCGAAGTAGCGGGGCTCCATCTCCTTGGGGTGGATCGTGACGCGGCCGTCCCTGACGGCGTCGCCGGCCGCCTTGGCGAGCGGGCCGACCTTGACCCACCACTGGAGCGACAGCCGCGGTTCGACGGTCGTCTTGCACCGCGAGCAGTGGCCGACGGAGTGGACGTACGGCCGCTTCTCGGCGACGATCCGGCCGTCCGCGCGCAGCGCGGCCACGATGGTGGAGCGCGCCTCGTAACGGTCGAGTCCCTGGAAGGGGCCGGGGACGGTGATGACGGCCCGTTCGTCCATGACCGTGATGTTCGGCAGGTTGTGACGGCGGCCGATCTCGAAGTCGTTCGGGTCGTGGGCCGGGGTCACCTTGACGGCGCCCGTGCCGAACTCGGGGTCGACGTGCTCGTCCGCGACGACCGGGATCGAACGGTCGGTGAGCGGCAGCTTGATGCTCCTGCCGATCAGATGCGTGTAGCGCGGGTCGTCGGGGTGGACCGCGACGGCGGTGTCGCCCAGCATCGTCTCGGCGCGGGTGGTGGCGACGACGAGCGTCTCGTCCCCGTCGCCGTACTTGATGGAGACCAGTTCGCCGTCGTCGTCCTGGTACTCGACCTCGATGTCGGAGATCGCCGTGAGACAGCGCGGGCACCAGTTGATGATGCGCTCGGCGCGGTAGATCAGCTCGTCGTCGTAGAGCCGCTTGAAGATGGTCTGGACGGCCGCGGACAGCCCCTCGTCCATCGTGAACCGCTCGCGGGACCAGGCGACGCCGTCACCGAGACGGCGCATCTGCCCGGAGATCTGGCCGCCGGACTCCTCCTTCCACCGCCAGACGCGCTCGACGAAGGCCTCACGTCCCAGGTCCTGCCGGGACTTGCCCTCCTTCGCCAGCTCGCGCTCGACGACGTTCTGCGTGGCGATACCGGCGTGGTCCATGCCGGGCTGCCACAACGTCTCGTAACCCTGCATCCGCTTACGGCGGGTCAGGGCGTCGATGATCGTGTGCTCGAAGGCGTGCCCGAGGTGCAGGCTGCCGGTGACGTTCGGCGGCGGGATGACGATGGTGTACGGGGGCTTCCCGCTCTTCTCGTCAGCCTCGAAGTAGCCGCGTTCTACCCAGCGCTCGTACAGCTTCCCCTCCACCTCGGCCGGCGCGTACTGGGTCGGCAGTTCAGGGTTGGCTGCGGGCTGCGCTTGAGAGTTCTCGGTCACCCGCACAGTTTAGAGCCGTCACAGCTCTGCACTGAAACGGGATAGTTCGGTAACGGTGCGCCCCCCGATGGTCCATGACGCGGCTCCTTGAGTCAGGATGTCGGGAACGCATAAGCATCTGGAGGGGACAGAGCACATGAGCTACAACCAGCCGGGCCCGTACGGTGGGCAGCAGCCGCAGGGCCAGCCCGGACCGTACGGACAGCAGCCGCCGCAGGGCCAGCCCGGCTACGGGTACCCGCAGCAGCCGCCGCAGGGTGAGCCCGGCTACGGGTACCCGCCGCAGGCGCCGCAGGGAGTGCCCCAGCAGGGTTACGGCCAGCCGCAGCAGCCGGGTCCGTACGGCCAGCCGCCCCAGCAGCCCCCGTACGGCGGAGCCCCCGGGTTCCCGCCCCCGCAGGGTGGCGCTCCGAAGAAGAAGACGGGGCTGATCATCGGCGCCGTGATCGTGGCACTCGCGGTGATCGGTGGTGGGGCGTACTTCCTGGTGGGCGGAGGCAGCAGTGAGGTCGCCGACGACGGCCCGCACAAGCTGATCACGCCGGCGACGGTGATCGACGGGGAGTACAAGAAGGGCGACGACAGCGGGGCCGACACCGGCGGCATGACGAAGGACGACCTCAAGGACGCGGAGAAGTGGGGGGTGACCAACCCCAAGGACGTGAACGCCAATTACCAGTCGGGGTCGGAGGACAACCCGCTGGCCGGGAAGCTGATCTCGTTCGGCGGTGTGTACGGCGAGGTGGAGGACCCGGAGAAGGCCGTCGACGCCATGTTCAACTACCTCAAGTCGGAGTCCGCGAAGGAGGCCGGCGACGAGGACGTTCCGACGTTCGAGGGGGACGCCAAGTCCTTCGAGCCCGAGGGCCTCGACGGCGCCATCCTGAAGTGCCAGGCCGCGAAGATGAAGCTGGGCGAGAACGAGGGCCCCTCCGAGATGACCTTCTCGATCTGTATCTGGGGCGACCACTCCACCCTGGGCTTCACGATGCCGGTCGACATGGCGAGCGCCCTGACGGGCAAGGCCGGCTCCCTGGAGGACGCCGCCGCCACAACCGCCAAGCTGCGCAACGACGTTCGCGTCAAGCTCTGACGGTACGCACGACGACGGAGGGTCCGGGCGGCGGCATCGTGAGGCGGCTGGTGCGGTGGACCCGGTCGTCCCCCGGGGCGGCGGCCTGGTCGGGCGCACCGGATCCGTCGGACG
>NZ_JBHXRM010000021.1:0-25563 GCF_042716895.1 Streptomyces sp. NPDC058653
GGCCCGGTCCGGCGGCCGATGACAGCTCCGGCGCCCGAGGACAGGTCCGGATCTCGGGAGCTCCCGAGATCCGGCAGCCCGGCAGCCCGGAGGCCCGGCGCCCGCTGGCAAGCCCGGCGCCCCGAGGCCCGGAAGCCCTGGGGCCCGGGCCCCCCGAGGCCGTGGCGGCTAGGTGGTTGGGTTTTCGGGCAGGCGGGGGAACAGCACCGCGCCCTTCGTTACCGTCGCGCCCGCGGGGAGCTGGCCCCACGCGCCCGCGTCCTGGACCCGCTGGTCATCGAGCGCGCCCAGCGAGGGCTCCGCGCCCAGCGAGTCCCACAGCTTCTGCGACGTGTCCGGCATCACCGGGTTGAGCAGCACCGCGACCCCGCGCAGCGCCTCCGCGGCCGTGTACAGGATCGTCGCGAGCGCCGCCTGGCCCCCGGGGGACGTGTCCTTCGCGACCTTCCAGGGCTCCTGCTCCGTGATGTAGCCGTTGACCTGCTTCACGAAGTCGAAGATCGCCAGGATGCCGCCCTGGAAGTCCAGCTCCTCGCCGATCTTCCGGTCCGCCTCGCCGACCGCCTTGACCAGCCCGTCCCGTACGGCCTGCTCCGGGACCCCGCCGGACGTCGTCTCCGGCAGCGTGCCGCCGTAGTACTTGCCGACCATCGCCGCGACGCGCGAGGCGAGGTTGCCGTAGTCGTTGGCCAGCTCGGACGTGTACCGGGCGGAGAAGTCCTCCCAGGAGAACGAGCCGTCCTGCCCGAACGCGATGGCCCGCAGGAAGTACCAGCGGTACGCGTCCACACCGAAGTGCGAGGTCAGGTCCTGCGGCTTGATGCCGGTCAGGTTCGACTTGGACATCTTCTCGCCGCCGACCATCAGCCACCCGTTCGCGGCGATCTTTCCGGGCAGCGGCAGCCCCTGCGCGAGCAGCATCGCGGGCCAGATGATCGCGTGGAAGCGCAGGATGTCCTTGCCGACGAGGTGGACGTCGGCGGGGAACGTCTCCCCGAACTTCGCGGGGTTCTCGTTGTAGCCGACGGCCGTCGCGTAGTTCAGGAGCGCGTCGATCCACACGTAGATCACATGCTTCTCGTCCCACGGCACCGGCACGCCCCAGTCGAACGTCGACCGGGAGATCGACAGGTCCTGAAGGCCCTGCCGGACGAAGTTCACGACCTCGTTGCGCGCGGACTCCGGCTGGATGAAGCCGGGGTTGGCCTCGTAGTGCTCAAGGAGCCTCGGGCCGTACTCGCTGAGCTTGAAGAAGTAGTTCTCCTCCTTGAGGATCTCCACCGGCGTCTTGTGGATCGCGCAGATCTTCAGCCCCGCGAACTCGCCTTCGCCGTCGAGCAGTTCGCCCGGGAGTTTGTACTCCTCGCAGCCCACGCAGTACGGGCCCTCGTAGCCGCCCTTGTAGATCTCGTCCTTGTCGAACAGGTCCTGGACGAATTCCTGGACGCGGTCGGTGTGGCGCTTCTCCGTCGTCCGGATGAAATCGTCGTTCCGGATCTCAAGGTGTTCCCAGAGAGGCCGCCACGCCTCGTCGACAAGCTTGTCCGCCCACTCCTGCGGGGTGACACCGTTCGACTCGGCCGTGCGCATGATCTTCTGACCGTGCTCGTCCGTGCCGGTGAGGAACCACACCTTCTCGCCGCGCTGGCGGTGCCAGCGGGTGAGCACGTCGCCCGCGACGGTCGTGTAGGCGTGGCCCAGGTGAGGAGCGTCGTTGACGTAGTAAATGGGGGTGGTGACGTAGTACGCCCGCCCACCCTGCTCTTCGGATCCAGTGGCGGCCATGGTCGAAATCCTAACGGCCCGGCGGTGATCCCTTCACCGGGGTTAAACCTGAGAGTGTGGTTAAAGAGTGTGGGTTCGACACAACCCATCCCCCCGGCAAACGCATCTTTAGAGACAGCGGGACGACACCGTGCGCTCCCGCACGGGCCGGGCCGGAGCCGGGCCGGATCAGCAAGGACAGGGCGGGAAGGATCGACATGCGAGTGCTGGTCGCCGAGGACGAGGAGATTCTCGCCGAGCTGATCGCCACCGGGCTGCGGCGCGCCGGTTTCGCCGTCGACACCGTCTACAGCGGGGACGCCGCCCTCGCCTATCTCGGACTGCACGACTACGACGTCGTCGTCCTCGACCGCGATCTCCCCCGCGTCCACGGCGACGACGTCGCCCGCAAGCTCGTCGCCGACGGTTCCCGGACGCGCATCCTGATGCTCACCGCGTCCTCCTCCATGGAGGAGCGCGTCAAGGGGCTCGATCTCGGCGCGGACGACTATCTGGGCAAGCCCTTCGAGTTCCCCGAGCTGGTCTCGCGCGTCCGGGCGCTGCGGCGGCGCAGCTCCCGCGCGTTACAGCCGACGCTGGAGCGGCGCGGGGTGCGGCTGGACACGGTGAGCCGTACGGCGGTACGTGACGGCAGGGCCCTCGACCTCTCCGTGAAGGAGCTGACCGTGCTCCAGATCCTGCTGGAGGCGGACGGCGAGGCGGTCACCACCCAGCAGCTGCTGGCGCGGGCGTGGGACGCGCAGACGGACCCGTTCTCCGGTGTCGTACGCCTCTGCGTGGGGGAGCTGGGCGCCAAGCTCGGCGATCCGGCGCTGATCAGGAGCGTGGACGTGGACGGAGGGGGTTACGCGCTTTGACGGGCGCCATCAGGGAACGGATCGCTCTCGTCTACGGCGCGGTCTTCCTCGTCCTCGGCGGCTGCCTGCTCACGGTCGTGAACCTGCTGTCCAGCGCCGGTACGCAGACGGAGGCCGCCGAGATCGCGGCCCGCGTCGTACCGGCACTGCCCCCGTCGTCGGCCGACGGCTACTCCCGCGCCGACGAGAGCCGGCTCGCGCGCGTCACGGTCCACCAGCTCACCGACAACGTCAGCGAGGCCGCGTCGGACGAGCTGATGTTCTGGTCGGTGGGCGCGCTGGTGGTGATGGCGCTCTGCGCGGTCGGCGTGGGCTGGTGGACGGCCGGGCGGGTGCTGCGGCCCGTGCACGCCATGATGGCGAGGGCGCGCCAGCTCTCCGAGCACAACCTCCACGAGCGGATCGGGTCCACGGGCCCCGACGACGAGCTGAAGGAGCTGGGCGACACGCTGGACGAGCTCCTCGGCCGGCTCCAGAGAGCCTTCGACAGCCAGCGGCGTTTCATCGCGAACGCCTCCCACGAACTCCGTACGCCGCTGGCCACCCAGCGCGCGGCGATCCAGGTGGGCCTCGCGGGCGCGGGCTCGCCGGAGGAACTGGCCCGTACGAAGGAGCTGCTGCTCGACAACAACCGCCGCAGCGAACAGCTCATCGAGGGCCTGCTCGTCCTCGCGCGCAGCGAGCGGGAGGTGGAGGACCTGGAGGAGATCCGCTGGGGCGATCTGGTGACGGAGGAGGCGGCCCGGCACGGTCTGACGGCGACCGTGACCGAGCCGGGCGGCGTACGGGGCAACCGGGCGCTGCTCGACCGGCTGGTCGGCAATCTGCTGGCCAACGCGCAGGCGTACGGAGACGGCGAGGTGGACGTCTCGGTGTCGGGAACGGCCCTCACCGTCCGCAACGACGGCCCCCACATCGTTCCGGAGGACATCCCGGCTCTCTTCGAACCGTTCCGCCGGGGCGAGGGCCGCGACCGGATGGGCCCGGGGGCGGGGCTGGGCCTGTCGATCGTCCGCTCGATAGTGACGGCCCACGGCGGCACGGTGACGGCTGAGCCGGGCGGGCCGGGCGGGGGGCTGGAGGTGCGGGTGGAGCTGCCGGGAGGCGGCACCCGTCGGAACCCGTCCGCCTCCTGATTCCGGACGTGCCCCTCCGGGGCATCCGGCCGGTCGCCTGACGTGTACGGGATAATGCGTGTCATGAACAAGAAAGTGCTCGTCATCATCGCCGGCGCGTGCGTGGGAGTGTGGGTCCTCGGGGCGCTTTTGAAGCCCGTGCTGAAGAGACACGACGAGCACTTCCCCGACGCGTTCAACGACGTCGTCCTCGGTGAGCGCATAAAGAACTTCCCGACGGCGGACGCCGCGCCGCAGTCGGGCGACGGGGAGGGCATCTTCGTGCTGCCGGAGTGGGTTCCGGCGGACGCCAAGGATGTGACGGTCAAGGCCCAGACCACGGGCAACGCGAAGCTCATCCGCTTCACCCTCGGCGACACCGCGCTGAAGCTGGGCGACGAGAAGGCGTGCGAGGCGGGTGCGTTCACGGACGAGCCGGAGCTTGAGGCGAACTGGTTCGCGCAGGACGCGGAGGACGCGTCCGGGGCGCGGACGGACTGCTCGGAGCAGTACCAGTTCCGCGTCACGGTCAAGGACCACGAGGTCTACGCCTGGAGCAACGGGGACCTCGCGGAGGCGTAGCCGGGCCCTGGGTGGCCGGGGTCAGCCCTCCCGGCCGAGTGCCGTCCGCAGGCGCCCGGAGAGGTCCGCGATCTCGTCGGGGGTCGGCGCGAGGACCCCGTTCTCGGCCATGAGCGCGTGATACTGCTGCCGTTCGGGCGGCACGCCCGGGGGCAGGGCGGCGATGTGCCAGTGCAGATGGGCGTTGGCCTGCCGGCTGCCGAGCGAGAGCAGATACGTACGCTCCGGCCGCAGCACGCTCTCGACGGCGAGCGCGACGCGCCGTACGACCAGCATGAGCCGCGTGTACGCCACCTCGTCCAACTCCCGCACGACATGCTCCACATGCGCCTTGGGCGCCACGAGGACCCGGCCGGGAAGAGTGGGCCAGCGGTCGAGGAAGGCGATGTGGTCGTCGTCCTCGTAGACGGTCTCGTGCTCATAGCCGGGCTCGCCCCGCAGGAACGCGCAGACGAAGCAGGGCCCGTTGCGGGCACGTTCCTCGTACGCGGCGAGATCCATGCGGTGCGCTTCCATGGGCGTGTACGTCTCCGTCCGGTCCGGGAGGCTGGAGAATTCCACCATGGTCTCTCCCCCCGCTCCCCGATTCGTGTTCATCGACCCCGACGGCACGGGCGGTGACTGGGCGCACGTCGTCGTCGAAGCGCCGACCGGCGTCTTCTACCAGCAGGAGTACGGCGGCACTTCGCGCCGCCAGGGGCAGGCGGAGGGCTACCTCGTACCCATGTCCGGGGCATCCGCCCAGATCGACGCGGTCGCCGAGATCTTCGCGCCGTTCCGGGGCGGCGGGATCGACGGCCATGTCTGGGAGGGCGCACGCTTGGACGACCTGCGGGCGGCCGTCGGAACCGTCAGGTTCTGGGCGTGCGACGGTACGGCCGAACGCCCGCACCCGCTACGGCTGGACGAGTCCCGCCTGCCGGAGACCGACGACGCGTGGGTACCCGTGCACACGCCCGACGGCCCCGGACTGCTGGTCTGGTCCGCCAGACGCGTGAGACCGGCCGGCTAGCCCCCCGCCCCGTGCGTCCCGTCCCACACCGACCGGTGCGGGACGGACGCGTCTTCCCGATGGCGCGGCGCTGTTCAGTAGGTCCCACCCCTGAGAAACCCGGCCCAGGCGGCGGGGTGGAGAACGAGGACGGGACCGGTGGGGTTCTTGCTGTCACGGACGAGGATGACGCCGAGCTGGTCGTCCGCAACCTCGACGCATTCTCCGCCGTCGCCGTTGCTGTAGCTGGACTTACGCCAACGCGTGGTGCTGGGGGCGGGGCTAGGCATCGCTGCGCGCGGCGAAGGCGACGAAGTCGCCCCAGGCGGCGGCGCCGAGGAGAAGCACCGGGCCGGTGGGGGTCTTGCTGTCACGGACGGGGATGACGCCGGGGTAGCCGTCGGCAATCTCTATGCAGTTGCCGCCGTCCGAGTTGCTGTAGCTGGACTTACGCCATTGCGCGGTATTCAGGTCGAGTCGGGGGCGCATGATGCTCCGTCCTCCATCAGTCGCTGGATGAACGCCACGGACTCCCGGGGCGAGAGTGCCAAGTCTCGCAGTAGATCGTAGGAAAGCCGCAAGTCTTCAACGTCTTGGGCGGATTCCATCAGTTGGCCGGAGTGCTGGTCCTCCGTGTAGGCGACAGCACTGCCGTCCGGCAGCCACAGGATGGTGAGCGACGTGCCCATGAGGGCGTGTAGCCCCGCCGCGAAAGGCAACACCTGAATCGTGACGTTCGGCAACTCGCTTACAGCGACAAGGTGCTTGAGCTGGATCGCCCATTCCTTGGGGTCGTGCGCTCCTCGCCTCAGTACGGATTCATCAAGAACTGCCCGGTAGTGCGGCGGGTCGTCACCACGTAGCAGGTCTTGTCGGCCCAGCCTTGCCGAGACCTTTTCCGACAGGTCGTTCTCGTCGCGAGGCCGGGCCGCTTGAAGGACCTCGCGGGCGTACCCCTCCGTCTGGAGAAGCCCAGGAATCGCGCCGACGGCGTACTCGTACCGAACGGTCGCTTTCGCTTCCAACTCCATGAAGCGCTTGTACTTGTCCGCGAACGCGTCCTCACGTGCCAACTGCCACAGCAGTGACAGATGCCCACCCGTCTTGTACACCGCGTCCAGCGCCGCGATGACGTCCGGGGACCCTATCCGCGCCCCCGTCTCCAGCTTGTGCAAATACGCACGGTCATACGTCGTCGCCTCGCCCAGCGCGGCCAGCGACATCCCCGACTCCTCACGCAGCCGCGCCAGTTCTCTGGCGAGCATCTGACGTGCCGAGGGCTTCTGACCTGCGTGCGACTTCCGTGTGACCACGACAACTCCCCTGTGTCCCAAGGCGACCGGGCTATGGCCAAGCCCTTTTGTGGATGGCCCAACGTGCCGATTCTTGATGCACGGAACGTAATTGCGCAATGACGGAAGGTGTATCCCTCTTATGTTCGAACCAGAGACTCGAACACCGTCCCGCGTCCCCGCCGATGTGGCCGAGCTGGACGCGGTCGTGCACAGCGGTGGTTTCTGGCGGCTCATGCCCGAGTCCGTCCCCCGTGTGTACGCACCTGTGACACCTGAGCTGCTGAGGCGCGTTGAACAAGGGCTTAAGCGGGTCGCGAGGTGAGTGGCAGCGGCGCGCGGCGGTTTCTGTCCCGGTTGATGAGTACGTTCGGTACGGATGGGGTGCTGGTGATGCGGAAGATCGACGGCAACGCCGTTGGCGACATGGAACAGCTCCTCGGGCCGGGCGCGGCGCTCGCGTGGCCCAAGTGCGAGTGCGGGAGCCCGAAGTGCCCGGACTACGTACCGCCGGCCTCGAAGTTGAGCGAGCGTCTGGCGGAGCGGAACGAGCACAGCCGGCGGGGGCGGCTTGAGTGACCCGCCCGTCGCCCCGTACCGGCGGACGAACGGCAAATGCGGCGACGTCGGCGATCTGTCCCGGGATAGTGGTCGCCCATGGATGAGGTCGAAGTCGTCGTCGCCCACTCCGAGCGCGCGACGCTGCGTGTCGGCGACGTGTTTCTGAAGGTGGACACCGATCAGGCGCGCGTCGACGTCGAGATCGAGGCGATGGCCCTGGTGCCGGTCCCGACACCGGAGGTCCTGTGGCGCAGGCCGCCCGTGCTCGCGATCTCCGCGGTCCCGGGGACGGCGCTCGGGCGTCTCGGCGGGCCGTCGAACGGGTCAGCGGCGGCGTGGGCGGCGGCGGGCGCCGCCGTCCGGCAGCTGCACGAGGCGCCGTTGCCGCCCTGGGTCGGCCGGCGCCGTCGGGGGCCCGAGGAGTTGGCGGCGGAGCTGGACGGCGAGTGCGAGCTGCTCGTGGCGAACGGCATCCTGCCCGCCGGCCTGGTCACCCGTAACCGCCAGGTCGCCGAGGCCGCGATCCGCCCGTGGACCGCGGTGTTCACCCATGGCGACCTACAGGTCGAGCACGTCTTCGTCGACGGCGACGAGGTCACCGGCATCATCGACTGGTCCGAGGCGGGCCGGGGTGACGCGCTGTTCGACCTCGCCACTTTGACGCTCGGACACGAGGAGCACCTCGGCGACGTCATCGCCGGTTACGGGACCGACGTCGATGTCGACGTGATCCGCGCGTGGTGGTCGCTGCGAAGCCTGCTGGGGGTTCGCTGGCTGGTCGAGCACGGCTTCGACCCGTCCGCGCCCGGCTGCGAGGTCGACGTACTGAAATCCCGGATGTGACGCCGCGCGCGGCGGGAATCTCCCCGATGCCGCCCCCCTGAGCGGGCCCGTGGGCGGACCAGGCTCACGCGGTGGGCGCCTCGGCGAGCGAGAGGCTGTTTCCGTCGGGGTCCAGCACGACGACGTGGCGTACGCCGTTGCCGTAGACCTCCACCGGCTCGTGGCCGATCCCGTGCGCGGCGAGTCGGGCCAGGACGGCGTCGAGGTCGTCAACGCCGAGCGTGATCATGGCTCCGCCCACTCGCTCGGCGCGTACGTCCCGGTCGTCGATGACGACCCAGGCGTTCTCGCCGACCCGCCAGAGGTACTCCTCGCCGATGAGCTCGTCCGCCGGGCGCCCGAAGAACGCCTCGAACCACTCCGTCGACCTGGTCCGGTCGCTCACGCACATGACGCTGTACAGGTCCATGGGTTCGGTCACCGTTCGTCGAGGAAGAGCGCCGACAGGCGCGGCAGACGGCGGCGCATCTCGGCGCGGTCGTCGAAGTCGAAGTTCCACGCGGGGTCCAACGCACCGTGCCGGATGGTGAATACGCCGGTCGGGAGTTGTTCACCGGTCGCCTTGATGTGGGCGTTCCAGCAGATTCCCAGCACGGACTCGCACTCGACGTCCCCGGCCTCCGCCGCCGCGGCCCGGACGGCGGGGAGATCCGCGAGGCTGTCGGGATCGGCGATCACGCGTGTGTAGGTGTCCCGGCCCTGCGCCAGCAACCAGCCCCGGAAGTAGTCGAATCCGTCGTCCGAGCAACCGCCGTTGATCAGATACGCCGCCGCCCACACGGGGTTCGTGTACGAGTCGGCCATCACGTCCCACAGCGCCTGCTGGGCCGCGAGGATCTCCTCGACCGGACGGGCCGCGAGAAGGTCGCTCGCCCGCCCGGCGACGGCCTCCTCGTCCGCTCCGCCCGACTCCCGCGCGCGGGCCGTCTCGACGAGCTGCCAGAACTGGTCCTTGTCCATGCGTGCAGAGCATGCCACCCGGCACTGACAGCGGGCCTCAGCCGAGGATGTGCCGCAAGTACGCCCGCGGGTCGGTCAGATAGCGGCGCCAGTGGTCCACCAGCGCGAGGTCGTTCCAGGTCGTACGGCGCATGCCGTGGTCGCCGACCTCGATGATGTCCGCGCCCGGGAGCGCCGTGAGCAGCGGGGAGTGCGTGGCGCAGATGACCTGCCCGCCGCTGCTCGCCAACTGGTCCATGTGGCCGATCAGTTCGAGGCACGACTGGAACGAGAGCGCCGCCTCGGGCTCGTCCATCACATAGAGGCCCGGTCGCTGGAACTTCTCCCGGAACACCGCGAGGAAACCCTCGCCGTGGCTCGCCGAATCCGGGTCGAAACTCTCTCGCCGCAGGGCGTCCATCGCGGTCTCCGCGCGCAGGAAGAAGCCCTCGCGGGCGGACCAGTTGCCCAGCATCCGTCTGCCGCGGACCGACGCCGCGTCGAAGCGGATCCGTTCGCCCAGCGCCGACTTGGGGCGGGGGCCGACGTACCGCCGTTGGTGCGAGCTGCCCCACGGGTCCAGGCCGAAGCCTTCGGCGAGGGCCTCCACCAGCGTCGACTTTCCGGAACCGTTCTCGCCGACGAGGAAGGTCACAGGGGCGGTGAAGCGCAGTCCGTCCGCCAGCAGATCGGCTACGCAGGGCACCGACCACGGCCAGGGGGACGTGTCGTCCGACGGCTTCGATGCGTACGCACGTTCGACAATCACCGCTCGACCCTCTCACAGAGGCGAACGACGAGACGCGCCCTCCGCTGTATTACGGAGGGCGCGTCTCGTGGTGCCACAGCTGCGATCAGGTGTCACGCCTTGCGGGCGGACCACCAGGCCGGGAACGCCCCGAGCAGGTTGCCGAAGAGCTCCGCCTCCGGGACGTCCTTGGGGGTCGGGCCCGCGTGGAAGAAGGCCACGTTCGCCGCCTTCTCGTCCGCGCCGACCTTCCGCGCGAAGTCGAAGCCCTTCGCCTCCTGCTCGCCGAACGCCACGATCTGCCAGAACAGCGGCAGCTTCGCCGCCTCCGCGAACGCCTTCTCCGCCGCCACCTTGGCCTCCGGCGGGCCGTCCGTCTGGAAGATCACCAGCGCGGGGCCGGGGTTGCCCGCCTTCTCGTGGAGGGCGACGACCTCCTCGACCGCGGCGGCGTAGTTGGTCCGGCCCATACGGCCGAGTCCGGCGTGCAGTTCGTCCACGCGGTTCTCGTACGAGGAGAGGGAGATCTCCCCCGTACCGTCGATCTCCGTCGAGAAGAAGACGATCTGAACGGTCGCCTTCTCGTCGAGCTGCGCGGAGAGCGCGAGCGCCTGCTCGCCGAGGCGCTGGGCGCTGCCGTCCTTGAAGAACGGGCGCATCGAGCCGGAACGGTCGAGCACGAGGTAGACGGTCGCCCGCTGACCCTCCAGCCCGGCCTTCTTGAGCGCGGCGCCGGCGGCCTTGTACGAGCCGACGAGGCCGGGCGCCTCGGCCTTGACCTTCGCGAGGGCGGCTGCGGGCTTGGCCGCCGGAGCCGGCTCGGGGGCGGCTTCGGCGGCGACCGCGACAAGCTCGGGCTCGGGTACGACCTCCGGCTCGGGCTCCGGCTCGGGCTCGACCTCCGCGACGGCTGTGGGCTCCGGCGCCGGCGCCGTGACGGCCACGGGCTCGGGTTCGGGTTCGGGTTCCGGCTCGGCGGCGGCCACGACGGCCGGCTCCGGCTCGGGCTTCGCCTCGGGCTCGGGGGCGGCCTCCGCCGCCGGCTCGGGCTCCGGCTCCGGTACGACGACCGGCTCCGGCTCGGCCTCCGCCGCCGGCTCGGGGTCCGGCTCCACCACCGGCTTCGGCTCCGGTGCCTTCACCGGTTCCGGTGTCGACTGGGCCTGGGCCGGGACCGTCGGGGTCTTCGGTTCCTCGCGCTTCGTCTGGGCCGGGACACTGCGCTCCGGCGCCGACGTACGCGGGTTGTCGAAGGCCGCAGCGACCAGGTCCTCGGCCTTCTGCGCCTCCGACCTCTCCGACTCCTCCGCCTTCTCCGGCTTCTGGGTCTCGGTCTTGGCCGTCTTCGTCGTCTTCGTCGTGGACTTCTCCGCCGACACCTTCTCCGCGGCGGGTGACGGCTCCTTGGCCGGTGCCGGCACCGTCGCGGAGGTGGTCGTCGTGGTCGTCGTCGCTGGCGTCGTGGTCTCTGGCTGACGCGTGCGCTCGGTCTGGGCCGGTACCGACGTGGCCGCCGACTCGTCACGCTCCGCACGCTCGCGTCCAAACACCTTGCGCAGCAAGCTCCGAATGCCCATGGGCGAGGCCTTTCAGATGAGTTGGGTGCGGCATATATCCGTACTTGGTACAGGGGATTCGGGGACGTACCCCGACCTAAACTCGGCATCCCTGGCCACGGCGGATACGTAAGGTTAGCGGCCACCCGGCGTCCGCTCCGGCAGGGGCGCCCCGGGACCTGGAATGTGCCTCCCACAGGTGCCCGGTCGATTCACATTCATTCCGTGTTCACCTTGCGGTCGGTGAACCGGGTGCCTACGCGCATAGCGTCACCGCCGTACATATCCCGACACATTGTCGGCGCAGGCCGCGCCGAGCAAAGCCCACCGGAGGGGAAAAGTGCGCAAACTGCTGCCGCTGCTTAACTCGCACCCGGGCGGACGTTCCGCCATGACCTGCCGTTTCCGCTGCGGCGACGCGTGCTTTCACGAGACGCCCAACACCAGTGACAACGAGTACTCCGGCGATGTCATCGCCGCCGCTCTCTCCCGCCGCTCGGTCATGCGCACCGCCGCCGTGGTGACCGTCGCCGCCGCCGCGGGCACCACCTTCGTCGCGGGCTCCGGCAACACCCCCGCGTCGGCCACCCCCCTCGTCGGTGGCGACAAGGGCCACGGCAAGGGCGGCAAGAAGCCCGACGGAGCGCGCGGACTGCGCTTCGCGCCCGTCGCGCCCAACACCGCCGACAAGGTGACCGTCCCCGAGGGCTACACGCAGAACATCGTCGTCCGCTGGGGCGACCCGATCCTGCGCGGCGCCCCCGAGTTCAACCCGAACAAGCAGACCGCCAAGGCGCAGGCCGGCCAGTTCGGTTACAACAACGACTTCCTGAGCCTGCTGCCGCTCAAGAGCGAGCGCGGCAAGCAGCTCCTCGTGGCCAACCACGAGTACACGGACGAGATCCTGATGTTCAAGGACTACGACTCCGCCAACCCCACCCGCGAGCAGGTCGAGATCGCCTGGGCCGCGCACGGCCTGTCGGTCGTCGTGGTGGACGAGGAGCCCCGCAGCGGAAAGCTCACCATCGTTCCGCGCCACGAGCTGAACCGCCGTATCACCGTCAACACCGAGTTCCGCCTCACCGGCCCCGCCGCCGGCTCCGAGCTGCTGCGCACCTCGGAGGACCGCTCGGGCAAGAAGGTCTACGGCACGCTGAACAACTGCGCCGGCGGCACCACCCCGTGGGGCACGATCCTGTCGGGCGAGGAGAACTTCAACCAGTACTTCGCCAACGGATCGAGCGCCACCGACAAGCGCTACGGCATAGGCACCGCCGCCACCGAGCGCAAGTGGGAGCAGTTCGACAAGCGCTTCGACCTGAAGAAGGAGCCGAACGAGGCGCACCGCTTCGGCTGGGTCGTCGAGCTGGACCCGTACGACCCCGACTTCACCCCGCGCAAGCGCACGGCGCTCGGCCGCTTCAAGCACGAGGCGGCGCAGCCGCGTCTGACCTCCGACGGCCGCGCGGTCGTCTACATGGGCGACGACGAGAAGTTCGACTACTTCTACAAGTTCGTGTCGTCCAAGTCGATGAAGAAGGGCAGCAGCCGCGCTGTCCGCGACCACAACCTCACGCTGCTGGACGAGGGCACGCTGTACGTCGCGAAGCTGACGGGCGACAGCCCCACGGACATCGACGGCACGGGCAAGCTGCCCAAGGACGGCGAGTTCGACGGCTCCGGCGTGTGGATCCCGCTCGCCACCGGCGACGTCTCGCACGTGCCCGGCATGACCGCCGACGAGGTGTACGTCTTCACGCGTCTGGCCGGTGACAAGGTCGGCGCCACGAAGATGGACCGCCCCGAGGACGTCGAGCCCTCGCCGCGTACCGGCCGCGTCTACATCGCGCTGACGAACAACACCGACCGGGGTGCCGCGGGCAAGGCCGCCGCGGACGAGGCCAACCCGCGCAACGCCAACAAGCACGGTCACATCCTGGAGCTCGCCGAGAACTGGGACGACCCGGCCGGTGACGGCTTCGCCTGGCGGCTGTTCCTGGTGGCGGGCGACCCGAAGGACCCGGCGACGTACTTCGCCGGGTACCCGAAGGAGAAGGTCAGCCAGATCTCCTGCCCGGACAACGTGGCGTTCGACCCGCACGGCAACCTGTGGATCTCCACGGACGGCGCGCAACTCGGCTCGCACGACGGTCTGTTCGGTGTGGCGACGCAGGGCGAGCGGCGCGGTGAGCTGAAGCAGTTCCTCACCGTTCCGAACGGCGCGGAGACCTGTGGCCCGATCATCCAGGACCGGCGCGTCCTGGTCGCGGTGCAGCACCCGGGCGAGCTGGACGGCGCGACCGTCGACAACCCGCTCAGCGCGTGGCCCGACGGGCGCGGCAAGATGGTCCGCCCCTCGGTCGTGGCGGTGTGGCGCAAGGACGGCGACGACATCGGCGTCTGACGACACCGTCCGGGACGTTCACGTCCTGAGGAACCTGTGTGACCGATCGCCGGGCGGGCCGGATCTGCGGCCCGTCCGGCGATTGTCGTGCGGTGGTGGCCGAACCTTCTCGGCGCGATCGTCCGCCCGCTCTCGGGGCCGCGGCCGGGGGCGGTGCCACGGCAGCTGGGGAGCGTGGCAAAGGCTTTGCCTCTCCCTCCTCCGTCGCCTACGCTTCGAAGCGTCCTTGTCGTCTCCGATAGAGGTGGACGTTGCGCATCTGAGGTTCGCGATCATCACGCCGTACGGCTCCGGGCCCAGCCCGACGCCCGTACGCCCGCGTGGATGCGACCTCGATGCAGGTGCCGTCCGTGGACTCCCGGACACCCTCATCCTCCCTCCGGGGCTGGGGCCCTCCGGCCCGTTCGGGCCAGGTCGCCGCGTGGTGCTCGCCTACGACGCCCCCATCCCGCCGCGCCGACGAGGACCACCACCATGATCACCCCCATCACCCCGAGCGCCTCCCTGACCTGCTCCGCGCTCTCCTACCAGTGGGCGGACGGCACACCCGTCTTCGACGGGCTCTCCCTGAGCATCGGCCGGGGCCGCACCGGTCTCGTCGGTGCCAACGGCGTCGGCAAGACCACGCTCCTGCATCTGCTGGCGGGTGAGCTGCGCCCCTCCGGCGGCTCGGTCACCGTCGGCGGCAGCCTCGCGTATCTGCCGCAGAACATCACTCTCGACACCGCCCTCCGCGTCGACCAGGCACTCGGCGTCGCCGAGCGCCGCGCGGCGCTGCGGGCCATCGAGGAGGGAGACGTACGGGAGGAACACTTCGAGACGGTCGGCGAGGACTGGGACGTCGAGGAACGTGCCGTCGCCATGCTCGGCTCCCTCGGCCTCGGCGCGATCGACCTGGACCGCACCGTCGGCGAGATCTCCGGCGGCGAGACCGTTCTGCTGCGTCTGGCCGCGCTGCTGCTGGAGCGTCCCGACGTCCTCCTGCTCGACGAGCCGACGAACAACCTCGACCTGCCCGCCCGCCACCGGCTCTACGAGGCCGTCGACTCCTGGCGCTCCGGCGTGCTCGTCGTGGTGAGCCACGACCGCGAGCTGCTCGAACGCGTCGACCGCATCGCGGAGTTGCGGGCGGGATCGGTGAGTTGGTACGGCGGCGGCTGGTCCGCGTACGAGGAGGCGCTCGCCACCGAGCAGGAAGCGGCGGGCCGGATGCTGCGCTCCGCCGAGGCCGATGTACGTCGACAGAAGCGGGAGTTGGAGGAGACACAGATCAAGAACGCCCGCCGGCAGCGCCACGACAGGAAACTCAACGCCCAGCGCAAGGCCCCCCGGATCGTCGCGGGCGAACGCAAACGCTCGGCGCAGGAGTCGGCGGACAGGTCGCGCGTCCTTCAGGAGGAGCGGCTGAGCGACGCGCGCGAGCGGCGCGAGGAGGCGGCGGAGGCGATCCGCGACGACGCCGAGATCCGTGTGAGCCTGCCGAGGACCGCGGTGCCGGCGGGCCGTACGGTGCTGACCCTGGAGGGGGTACGGCCCCGCTACGGACGGTTGCGGGAGGCGACTCTCGATGTACGCGGCCCCGAACGGATCGCCCTCGTCGGACGCAACGGCTCCGGCAAGACGACCCTGCTGCGCACGCTCACCGGGGAACTCGCGCCGCTGTCGGGGGAGGCCCGGACGTCCGTGCCCGTACGGTTCCTGCCGCAGCGACTGGACGTGCTCGACCCGGCGCTGAGCGTCGCGGCGAACGTCGCCCGCCTCGCGCCGGGCACCACCGACAACCACATCCGCTCGCAGCTCGCCCGCTTCCTCTTCAAGGGGGTGCGGGCGGAACAGCCCGCCGGCACGCTCTCGGGCGGCGAACGCTTCCGCGCGGCACTGGCCGCGATGCTCCTCGCGGCGCCCGCCCCCCAACTGCTCATGCTGGACGAGCCGACGAACAGCCTCGACATCGCGAGCGTGCGGCAGTTGACGGGCGCGCTGGAGTCGTACGAGGGCGCGCTGGTCATCGCGAGCCACGACCTGCCGTTCCTCGAATCGGTGGGGATCACCCGCTGGCTGGTCGTCGGCGAGGAGCTGGTGGAGACGTCGGCGGACGAGGTGCGGGAGGCGCTTTCCGAGGGGGAGACGGGGGAGACGCTCTAAGCTCGGGAGCATGGCTGCTGAAGCTCAGGCCGGGACCGGGGACCAGGGAAGCGTGCGCGTCGACGTCTGGATCTGGTCGGTGCGGCTGACCAAGACGCGCTCCCAGGCGGCGTCGGCGTGCCGCGCGGGCCACGTACGCGTCAACGGCGAGCGGGTGAAGCCCGCCTACCTGATCAAGCCGGGGGACGAGATCCGGCTGCGTCACGCGGAGCGCCAGCGGGTCGTCGTGCTCACCCGGGTCATCAAGAAGCGGGTGGGCGCGCCGGCGGCCGTCCAGTGCTACGTGGACAACAGCCCGCCGCCCCCGCCGCGCGAGTTCGCGGGCCCGGTCGCCGTCCGCGAGCGCGGGGCGGGCCGCCCGACGAAGCGCGAGCGGCGGGTACTGGACGAACTCCAGGGGCACTAGAACGCCACTCTCCGGGGAGGGAATGAGTGGTGGTGAACGTCAACGCCGGAGAGTCACCTTTCGCACACGGAAAGTAAAAGCCGTTCGGGTGGGGAAAGGTCCTCCCCATGAACCGCGACTGTGACCAGCAGATGAAGCTCCGGCTCCCCCGCCACCCCCGCAGCGTCGGCCGCGCGAGGCAGGCGCTGCTGGGGACCATGAGCCTGCCGGGTGACCTCGCGGACACCGCGGCGCTGCTGCTGTCGGAGCTGGTCACCAACGCGCTCCGGCACGGGTCGCCGCCGGGGCGGGAGATCCTGGTGACCGTGCGAAGGGGCGAGGGCCTGCTGCGCCTGGAGGTCGAGGACGCGGGCGACACGCTGCCCCGCCCGCGTACGCCGGACCCCATCGACGAGTGCGGCCGGGGCCTCGCGCTGGTCGAGGCGCTGGCGGACGACTGGGGCGTGACCCCCAGGCAGGGCCCGGGCAAACGCGTCTGGCTGACGCTCAAGGCCCCGGACTACTGAAGCCGGGGGCCGCATTGGCCCTGCCGGGCCCCGGCCCCTCGGGAGCGCCCCGCGCTAGCCGCGCTGGGACGTGATCGCCTGCGCCGAGCGGAGCTCCTGGCGCAGTGGGGCCAGTACACCCTTGTCGTCCTGCGCCGACCAGCCCTCGCGTACCTCCACCAGGACGACACTGGAGCGCACCCGTGCCGCCAGTTCCCGCAGCTGCCTCTCCGCGTCCGCGATCTCCGCCTCGTTCGGCGGCGGTGCGCCGTGGTTGACGCGTACCCGGGCGGCCGTCGTCGCGTCGATGATCCGTTCCAGCGCGACCGCCAGCGGCCACCAGGCCGCGGCACGCGTGCCGGTCGGGGGAGGTTCCGTGAGCGCGCGCTGGAACTCGGTGCGCACGACCGACAGATCGCGGTAGATCGCCCGGCGCCGGCGCACCCGCTCGGCCTGGTTCGCCGCCCTCTCCGCCTCCGTGAGCCGTTCGGTCGGGCCGAACGCCCACCTCAGATAGTCCGCCGTGTCCTCCACGGCGTCCGCCAGCCGGTCCCCGATCCGGGTGTGCCAGCTCTCCGGCCAGAGCAGATAGCCCGCGATCAGCGCGATGGCGCACCCCGCGAGACTGTCCACGAGGCGCGGTACGACCAGCGCGAACCCCTTGTGGTTGAGCACGTCGGAGAGCAGCAGGATCACCGGTGTGATGGCCGCCGTCTGGAAGCCGTAACTCTTCGCGGAGACCGCCGGGATGCACGCGGCGAGCACCAGCAGCACGGGAACGTCCCACCAGCCGCGCGGCACGTGCGACAGGACGGCCGCGGCGACGACGAGACCGGCCGCCGTACCGAGCGCGCGCAGCACACCGCGCGAGAACACCGAGCCGAAGTCCGGTTTGAGGACGAAGGTGACGGTGAGGGCGACCCAGTACGAGCGCGGCACGTCGATCGCCGAGACGAGCGACTGCGCGAGACCGATGCAGAGCGCGAGGCGCAGCCCGTAGCGCCAGGAGGAGCCGCTGAACAGCACGTCCCGTCCGGCGCGCCGGATCCGGACGCCGAGCGCGGCGGGGCGGCCGAGGCGGTCGTCCACGTTGTACGGGTCGGGGTCGGCCTTGTGCACGACCGACGCGGCGTGCCGCAGCGCGGCGTCGACGGCCCGGTCGGACGGGGTGCCGGGCACGGGCAGGTCGGTGTCGGCGCCGTCGACCCGGCCCATCTCGACCGCGCGCGCCAGCTCCCGTACGACCGCCGGGATCTTCTCGGGCAGCGGACGGCCCCGCAGATGGGCGGCGGGCGCGGCCTCGACGAGCGGGATGAGGACGTTGAGCTGCGAGAGCAGCCGTACGAGGGGGCTGCGTCTGCCGTGGTCGCGGGCGCGGCGGGAGAGGACGAGGTCGTACGCCTTGTTCAGGGCCTCGGTGACGGTCTGCCGCCTCGCGTCGTAGTCCGCCTCCTCGCCGCCCGCCGATCCGAGCAGGTCGGCGACGGCGCGGTAGGCGTCGGCGACGGCGGTCCGTTCGGCGGCGCGCCCGCGGAAGGGCCAGCCGAGCAGGGACAGCGCGAGCACGAGGAGACCGCCGCCGGCGAGCAGCAGGGGGGCCAGCCACCAGGGGTCGGGCATCCGGAGACCGGAACCGACGACGGCGTTGAGGAGCAGGAGCAGCCCGGAGAGCGAGGCCACCGCGCCGATCGAGGAGATCATCCCGGAGAGGAACGCGACGAGTGTGAGCGCGACGACCGCGATCCAGCCGTGGTCGAAGACGAGGATGCCGAGGGTGAGACCGAGCGCGCCGAAGAGCTGGGGGACGGCGATGTGGAGGACGCGGAGCCGGTAGGCGTCGGCGGTGTCGCTGATCACGCCGTACAGGGCGCCCATGGAGGCGAGCGCGCCGTAGGAGGGCCTGCCCGCGGCGAGTCCCACGGCGAGCGGCGCGGCGAGCGCGACGCCGGCGCGGACGACGGCCGCCCAGGGGACGGGGGCGGCCTTCGGGCGCAGGCCGCTGAGCAGCCACTCGGGGGGCGTGAGCCGGACGGACGGCCGGCGGGCCCACCGGCCCGGGCGCCCCGGGCCGCCGGACCCGCTCGACCGGGGCGGCCCGCTCGACCTGGTCGGTCCGGTCGGTCGTCCGGGGCGGGGAGAGATCACGGTCGACACAGTGACGTACGAAGGGGCGGGCTGTCAGCCCGGGACGGCCTGGGATCGGGGTGTGGCGTTCCCCGCGCCGGTACGAGTTGCCGGGGGACGGCGGCGGGTGTGCTCTGGAAGAGGGACGAACGGGAGGAGTTCTCACCCATGGCCACACACGCACCGACGTCCACGACCAGGTCCCGGTCCCGGTCCGGACCCCGGCACGCGCGCCCCTCGCGCCCCTCGCGTTTCCCCGGCGGAGGACGGCCCCACATCCCCCTCCACGTCGTGGCGGTGCCGGTCACGCTGGGCATCGTCTACGGGATCTGGGCACCGTTCATCCAGCGCCGCGGCGACCCGCTCAACGCCCTCCAGATCACCCTCGGCGTGGTCTCCGGCCTCTCGGTGGCCCTGCTGGTCTTCGTCCTGCTGCGGCTGCCGAAGACGCTGGCGACCGAGATACGGGCCGGGGCGTACGGAGTGGTGGCCGGTATGTCCATCGGCTTCCTGTACAGCCTCTCGTACGCGAGCGTGCTGCGGTCGTCCGGGATAGGGCTGACGGTCGGCATCGTGACAGCGATCGCGGCCTTCTACTACTTCCATACGCGGGAGCCCTGATGACGGGCTGGACGGAGGAGCGTGTGGACGCGGGGCGCCCGGACGAGGGGCGGGGGGAGGCGGCGCACGGCTTCCTGGTCCCGGTGGATGTCCACTTCGACGAGCTGGACTCCTTCGGGATGCTCTACAACAACCGCTACGGGGTCCTGGTCGAACGCGCCTGGGTCAACTACTGGCAGCGGCGCGAGATCGCGTTCACGAAGGACTGGAGGGCGCTCGGCGACGCGTTCAACGTCGTCAAGGACTTCAGGATCACCTTCGAGACGCCGATCGACAGCCCTGGCCGGTACGGCGTGCGCATCTGGGTCGAACATCTCGGCCACAGCTCGCTCCGCTACGGCTTCAAAATCTGCTCGGCGGACGGCACCCCACCGACGTACGCCCACGGCGCCCGCACGCTGATCCGCCTGGATCCGGAGACGAAGCGCCCCACGGGGTGGAGCGAGAAGGCCCGGGAACTGGTGGGCGAGTTCACGCAACCGGGGGACTGACCCGGGCGTTCCGGGCCCACCGGTTTCTTCCGGGCTTGACGAGCTGACACGCTTGGTCGCCGTGCGCCGCGCTGCGCCGAGAGCGGCTACGAGTTGATGGGAGGGTCCTGCCATGACCGGACCGATTCGCGGCAACGGGAGTGACGGGGACGACGGGGACAAGGTTCCCGGCCAGCCCTGGACGCCTCCCCCTCCGCCTCCCCCGGACGGTGAGATGCCGCCGGGCGACGGGAGCCATCGCAAGTGACTCTCAGTGCGGAGCAGGAAGACCGCGCCAGTGGCGAACCGGTGCGGTCCCTTCTCGAAACCGTTGCCCTGGCGCCCGATTGGGCGGAGGCGTTCAGGGCCGTACCCCGGTCGTGGTTTCTGCCCGATCTCGTCTGGGCCCACGACATGGCGAGCGGCCGAAGCGCGCCCGTCTCACGGAGCCGGGATCCCGAAGGGTGGGAGCGGGTCGCGTACGCCAATGTCCCGCTGGTCACCCAATGGGACGACGGCGCCCACACGGGGACCGAATCCGGGACCGTGCCCACCAGTTCGGCGAGCATGCCGTCCGTCGTGGCCGCCATGCTGCGCGACCTGGATGTGAGTGACGGTACGCGGGTGCTCGAAATCGGCACCGGCACGGGTTGGAACGCCGCACTTCTCGCTCACCGGCTGGGCAGTGGAAACGTGGTCAGCGTCGAGATCGACGCGGCGGTGGCCGAGCGGGCCCGAGGCGCGTTGACGCGCGCCGGACTCCGTCCCGAGGTCGTCCAAGGGGACGGCGGGGAGGGCTGGCCGGACGGTGCGCCGTACGACCGTGTCATCGTCACGGCGGGTGTACGGGCCGTCCCGCCGCGCTGGCTGGAGCAGACGCGGCCGGGTGGGATCATCCTCGCTCCTTGGGGCACCCACTACAGCGATCAGGACGCGCTGGTCAGGCTGACCGTGGGGGAGGACGGCCGTGCGTCGGGGCCGTTCCTCCGCATGGTCGAGTTCATGAAGCTGCGGGACCAGCGCCTGGACTGGGACCGGTTCCGCGACTACGTCCCCGACTTCCCCGGCGACGCCGACGTGTCCAGTACGCAGGTCGCTCTGGCGGAGCTGGGGGAACGATACGAGACCGTACGGTTCGTGACGGGGCTGTGTGTGCCCGACTGCGCCCATGTCGTCAACCGGTCGTCGGACGCGCCGGGGGCCGGGAAGGCCTGGTTCTTCGATCTGTCCAGCAGGTCGTGGGCCTCCGTCGTCTTTCCAGGCGAAGGCGAAGGGCTCGACGCCACGGTGTACCAGTCGGGGCCACGGCGTCTGTGGGACGAGGTGGAGGGGGCTCTGGTGTGGTGGAGGGGGCGGGGCAGGCCCGGGCTTGAGCGGTTCGGGTTGACCGTCGGTGGGGACGGGAGCGCGCGCGGTTGGTTCGAGGACCCGGCGGAGCCGCTGCCCGCAAACCGATAGCGTCAGTGCCGGACACCGTCCGTCAGCGCCTCGTCCGGTGTGAGCGTCGTGCCCCGGGTGAAAGCCCCCTCGAACGCGACCGCGCCCAGGGCCGTTCGGGCCGCGCGCGTGACGCGGTCGACGTCGGCGCTCTCGGCCGGGGGCAGCGGGGCGCCCGCCCGCTGTCTGGCCGCTGTCGCTGCGCCCAGCAGCAGGGCCGCCGACTCGGGCCGGCCGGCGAGGGATCGCGCGCCGGCCAGGCCTTCAAGAGCGAGCGCGACCGCGCGGGCGTTGCCGGTCGCGCGGGCCGCCGCGAGGCCGTCGAGGTGGGTGGCCAGGGCTGTCGCCGCGTCGCCGCGCTGCTCGGCGACGAAGCCGAGTTCGGCGAGGACGAGTGCGTTGCCGGCCTCGGTGGACACCTCCGCGTACCAGTCCCGGACACGTACGAGACGTGCCTGGGCCTCGTCGAGGTCGCCGGCGCGGCGGGCGCCGAGGGCGAGACCGATCTCCGCGTGGATCTCACCGAACCGGTATCCCTGTTCGGCGGCCACCCGGCGGGCCCGCTCGTGCAACTCCCGGGCCCGCTCGGGCTCGCCCGTCAGGAGGGCAAGCCGGCCCAGGCCGGAGAGCCGGGTGGAGACTTCCGTGTTCAGCTCCAACTCCTCCGCGATCCGAAGCCCCTCGTGGTGGACGCGGGCCGCCTCCGCGTACTCTCCGGCGACCGTGGCGAGTGTCGACAACGGCACAACGGACTGCAACTCGCCCCATGGGTCGCCGAGTTCACGGAAGAGCCGCGCGCTGCGCGTGCCGTCGTCACGTACCGCCGCCAACTCGCCCCGGATGGAGGCGTGCACGGCCCGCCGCCCGAGGGACGCGGCGATGCCCCACCGGTCGCCCAGGGCCTCGAAGCCGCGCAGGGCACGGGTGTTGAGCTCGTCGGCCGCCGTGACGGCTCCGGCGTTGAACAGGCCGTACGCCCCGAGCCACTGCGCCGACGCGCGCCGGCGAGGCGATGCGACCTCCATGTGGTCGCGGGCCAGCGCGGCCGGGGTGCCGGGCGTCACGGGCTCGCCGCCGAGGAGCGCGAAGGCGGTGTGGAGGGCGCGGACCTCGGCGTGGAGGGAGGACGGCGGCGACGGGGTGGTGAGTGCCGATCCGAGGGCTCGGCGGGCCTCCTGGAGGTGGCCGCCGAGGAGCCAGTACCAGGCGAGGGAGGTGACGAGGCGGAGCGCTTCCGTCGGACCCGTGCCCAGAGCCGTCGACAGTGCCGTGCGCAGATTCGCCGTCTCCGCCCGCAGCCGCAGCATCTGCCCGCGCTGCCCGGGGCCGCGCAGACGAGGCTCGGTCTCCTCCGCCAGCCGCAGGTAGTACCGCAGGTGCCGCTCGCGTACGGCGGTGAAGTCGCCCGTCCCGACCAGCCGTTCGGTGGCGTACGCGGCGACGGACTCCAGCAGGCGGTAGCGCGGGCCGGCGGGCCCGGCCACCCGTACCACCAGGGAGCGGTCCACCAGGCGCGCCAGCAGGTCCAGGACCTCCTCGCGCGCCACACCGTCGCCCGCGCACACCGCCTCCGCCGCTTCGAGCGTGCAGCCGTCGACGTGCGCGGCGAGGCGGCGCAGCACGACGCGTTCGGGGGCGCTCAGCAGCTCCCAGCTCCAGTCGATCACGGCCCGCAGGGTCTGCTGGCGCGCGGGCGCGCCGCGTCGGCCCGCCGTCAGCACACGGAAGCGGTTGTCCAGCCGGGCCGCCAACGCGTGGACGCCGAGTGCGCGTACGCGGGTGGCGGCCAGTTCCAGCGCCAGCGGGATGCCGTCGAGGCGGCGGCAGATGGCGGCGACGACCTCTTCGGTCTCGGGGTCGTCCACCGTGAAGCCGGGGTCGGCGGCGCTCGCGCGGTCCGTGAACAGTCTGACCGCGTCGGCCTGTTGGAGCGGTTCGACCGGGAGAAGCGTCTCGCCGGAGACGCCGAGCGGTTCCTGGCTGGTGGCGAGTACCCGCAGGCCGGGGGAGGCGCCCAGGAGCCGTTCGGCGAGGTGGGCGACCGGCTCGACCACGTGCTCGCAGTTGTCGAGTATCAGCAGCGTTCGGCGCTCGCGCAGCGCTGCCGCGACACGGTCCCCGGCGGCCGTGGTCGCGGCCGCGTCGTCACGCAGACCGAGCGCCGACGCGACCGCCCCCGCGACGGCATCCGCGACGGTTTCCGCGACCGCCCCGGTGAGGTCGCCGGCGCGCACGCCCGCCAGCTCCACCAGCCGTACGCCGTCCGGGAACTGGCTCGCACACGTGTCGGCGAGACGGCCCGCGGCCGTCAGCGCCAGCCGGGTCTTCCCGACGCCGCCCGCGCCGGTGAGCGTCACGAGCCGGGCGGCGGAGAGCAGTCGGCCGACCTCGTGCACGGCGTCGTCGCGACCGACGAGAGAGGTCAGCGGCGTGGCCGGGGAAGCGGCGGAGGGTACGGAGGACACGGGGGGCGCGCTCGCGTCCAGCGACGGGTCCTGGCGCAGGATCGCCGTGTGCAGCGCGCTGATCTCCGGCCCTGGATCGGCACCCAGCTCCTCCACCAGCAGCGCCCGTAGCTCCGCGTACGACTCCAGCGCCTCGCCCTGCCGCCCGGCGCGGTAGAGCGCCCGCATCTGTAGGAGGCGCAGCCGTTCGCGCAGGGGGTGCCGGGCGGCCAGCGCGGTCAGCTCCCCCGCCACCTGCGTGTGTTCGCCCAGGTCGAGCCGGGCCTGCGCCTGGTCCTCCAGGGCCGTGAGCCGCTGCTCCTCCAGTCGCCGCACCGCCGTACGTACGAAGGGCTCGTCCCGGAAGTCCGCGTACGCCGCCCCGCGCCACAGCCCCAGCGCCTCCGTAAGGAGGTCGACGCGGGTGCGCGCGGTGGCGGCGGACCGTGCCCGTACCAGCAGCTCCCCGAAGCGGTCGGCGTCCACATCGGCGCCGGTCAGGTCGAGCGCGTACCCGGCCGGGCCGTGTAGGACCCGGTCACGGCCGATCGCCCGGCGCAGCTGGGAGACCTTGCCCTGAAGGGCGTTCGCGGGCTTGCCCGGTGGCTCGGCGCCCCACAGGTCGTCGACGAGCCTGTCGGGCGGGACGGGCCGGCCCTCGTGCGTGAGGAGGACGGCGAGCAGGGCGCGGACCTTGGCCTCGGGCACCCGTACGACGGCGCCGGAGGCGGGGCCGGCGCCGGCGCCCTCTCCGCTCCGCACGGTCAGTGGACCGAGCACTCCGAACCGCATCCCTGAACCGTACCCACCCCCTGCACTCGCCCGCCCTCCCCGCCCGCGGCCGACAGCCGGCCGACCGTCAGCGGACCATCAGCGCCCCGGCGCAGCCTGGCTCCCCACCGACACCGGCAGTGCACAGAGGGAGCGCGGCATGAGTACGTACAAGGGCCTGAAGGCAGTCGTCATCGGCGGTTCGATGGGCATGGGACTCGCCATGGCCGCACGCCTGGTGGAGGGCGGCGCCGACGTCCTCCTCACCGGGCGCAACCCGGTGAATCTCAAGAAGGCGGGGAACGAACTGGGCCCGTCGGCGCACGTCATCAGCTCCGACATCGCCGACCTCACCGCCGTCGCGGCGCTCGGCGACCTCGTCGCCGAGAGGCTGGGCCGGGTCGACCACCTCTTCGTCAACGCGGGCATCGCGCGGCTCGGCGCGGTCGAGACGGTCACGGAGGAGGACTACGACGCGCAGTTCGCCGTCAACACGAAGGGCGCGTTCTTCACCGTGCAGCGGCTGCTCCCGCTGCTCAACGAGGGCGGCTCGATCGTCTTCACCACCTCCGTCGTCGACAGCACGGGCACCCCGGGCATGGGCGTCTACGCCGCCACCAAGGCGGCCCTGTGGTCGTACGCCCAGACGCTGGCCGCCGAACTGGTCTCACGGGGCATCCGCGTCAACGCGGTGGCACCCGGCTACATCGACACACCGGGCGCGGGAGTACAGGGGCTGCCGGCCGAGGTGGTCGAGGAATTCCAGCGCAAGGGCGACGAGGCGACGCCCATGAAGAGGCACGGCACCTCGGACGAGGTGGCGAGGGCCGCACTGTTCCTCGCGACGGAGGCGACCTTCACGACCGGGCTGAAGATGTCGGTCGACGGCGGTCTCGGCAAGCAGATCGCCTCGCCGGAGAGCTGAGGCCCCGGCCGGTCCGACTCCCCCTTTTCCCGTCTCGCGCGCCCGCCAGATCTGATCTGGCG
>NZ_JBHXRM010000021.1:25573-136789 GCF_042716895.1 Streptomyces sp. NPDC058653
GTTGTCTCTACGCTTTCGGCGCGGGGGTTGGGGGGGCCCGGGGGCCGGCCGTCCCCCTCTTTGCCTCCGCGCGGCGCCCCGCTTTTTTGTTTCGGGGGGGCGCGCGGTCCTGTCTGGCGCCTTGTCTGTGAGGGCGGGCGAGGGGGGAAGGAGGCGGCCCACATGCGGCACTGCGGCGACGGGGAAGAGGACGGCGCGACTCCGCTGCGGGTCGCGGTCATTATCGGCAGCACCCGTGAGGGGCGCCTCGGTGAGGCGATAGGGAGGTGGTTCGCCGGAGTGGCCGCCAAGCGGGACGAGTTGGAGGTGTCGGTGGTGGATCTGGCCGACTTCGACTTCCCCGCGCGCTACCCCGACCGGGCGACGGAGCCGATGACGGACTTCACCGCGGAGGTCGACCGCGCGGAGGCGTTCGTGGTAGTGACTCCGGAGTACAACCGTTCGTTCCCCGCCTCCCTCAAGCAGGCCGTCGACTACGCGTACGACGAGTGGCAGACCAAGCCGGTCGCCTTCGTCAGCTACGGCCACGGGTCCGGCGGGCTCTACGCGGTGGAGGCGCTGCGCACCGTCTTCATCGAATTGCACACGGTCACCCTGCGCAACGGAGTGTCGATCAACCTCTTCGACTGCGGCGACGACGTGCTCGACGTCGACGCGGTGACGGAGGAGCGCAGGGACCGCGAGGCGAGTGTGCTGCTCGACCAGCTCGGGTGGTGGGGCCTTGGCCTCCGCGAGGCGCGGGCGGCCAGGCCGTACATCTGCTGAGCACACGGGTGGCACGGGCGGCACCGCTGGATGGTGATGAGTTTCGGGCCCGCCCGGAGTCGTAACGGAAACCCCTCACACGTTCCGGAACGCAGACGCAGTACGAAGTCGCAGAACGCAGACGCAGAACGATCAAGCAGAACGACAAGGACTGATGATGAGTAATGATCTCGCGATCGAGACCACGGGGCTGGTGAAAGTCTTCGGCTCGAACCGCGCCGTGGACGGAGTCGATCTCGCCGTGCCGACGGGCACGGTCTACGGAGTGCTGGGTCCGAACGGCGCGGGCAAGACCACCGTCGTACGGATGCTCGCGACGCTGCTCCGCCCGGACGGCGGCGAGGCCCGTATCTTCGGCAAGGACGTGGTGAAGGACGCCGAGTCGGTCCGCAGCCGGGTCGCGCTCACCGGGCAGTACGCGTCGGTGGACGAGGACCTGACCGGTTCGGAGAATCTGGTCCTGCTCGGCAGGCTCCTCGGGCACACCAAGCCCGACGCCCGCGACCGCGCGGGGCAGTTGCTGGACGCGTTCGGTCTCACGGAGGCGGCCGGCCGGCAGGTCAAGAACTACTCGGGCGGTATGCGGCGCCGTATCGACATCGCCGCCTCCATCCTGAACACCCCCGACCTGCTCTTCCTGGACGAGCCGACGACCGGCCTCGACCCGCGCAGCCGCAACCAGGTGTGGGACATCGTGCGGGCCGTGGTCTCGCAGGGGACGACGGTGCTGCTGACCACCCAGTATCTGGACGAGGCCGACCAGCTGGCCTCCCGGATCGCGGTGATCGACCAGGGCAAGGTGATCGCCGAGGGCACGAAGGGCGACCTGAAGGCGTCGGTCGGCTCCGGCGCCGTCCACCTGCGGCTGCGTGACGCGGCGCAACGGCCCGACGCCCAGCGGGTGCTGGCCGCCGTGCTCAGCGCGGAGATCGTGCTGGACGCCGACCCGCTCGCGCTCACCGCCACGATCAGCGGGGCGGGCAGCGACCAGGGCGCGGCCGAGAAGGCCGGGCGGGCGCTGGCGGAGCTGGCCCGCGAGGGGATCGTCGTGGACAACTTCTCCCTCGGCCAGCCCAGTCTGGACGAGGTCTTCCTCGCCCTCACCGACAAGAAGAAGCCGGCCGGTCGGCCCGCCGGGAGCTCCACCGAGACCACCGATCTGAAGGAGGGGGCGGCGGTATGACCACCGTAGCCACGAAGACGCAGGACCTGGACGACCTCGAACTCGCCACGCCCACGGCGGAGGACCTCGCCGCCCTGCTGGTGAGGAAGGAACGGCCGTCGAGACCCAGCGCGCTCTCCGCGTCGATGACATTCGGCTGGCGGGCGATGCTGAAGATCAAGCATGTGCCCGAGCAGCTCTTCGACGTGACCGTCTTCCCGGTCATGATGGTGCTGATGTACGCGTATCTCTTCGGTGGTGCGCTGGCGGGGTCGGTCTCCGCGTACATCCAGTTCCTGCTGCCCGGCGTGATGGTGATGAGCGTCGTGATGATCACGATGTACACGGGCGTCGCGGTCAACACCGACATCGCCAAGGGCGTCTTCGACCGCTTCCGTACGCTCCCGATCTGGCGGCCGGCCCCGATGGTCGGCTATCTGCTCGGTGATGTGATCCGGTACATGATCGCCGCGGTCGTGATCCTGGGTGTGGGCCTGGCCATCGGATACCGGCCCGACGGTGGCGTGCTGGGCATCGCGGCCGGCGTGCTGCTGCTGCTCGTCTTCTCCTTCTCGTTCTCCTGGATCTGGACGATGTTCGGGCTGATGCTGCGCACCGAGAAGTCGGTGATGGGCGTCAGCATGATGGTGATCATGCCGCTGACGTTCCTGAGCAACGTCTTCGTCGACCCGAAGACGATGCCGGGCTGGCTCCAGGCGTTCGTCAACAACAGCCCCGTCTCCGAACTCTCCAGTGCTGTGAGGGAGTTGATGGCGGGCAACTGGCCGACCCACGACATCGCGGTGACGCTGGGCTGGTCGGTCGGTCTGGTGCTTGTCTTCGGTACGTGGACGATGCGGCTGTACAACCGCAAGTGAGCACATGGATCCCGACAGCTGTGGCCCGCGACTCCCGGGGGGAGAGCCGCGGGCCACAGCTCTGTGCGGGGGCGTGGTCGTGACGAAGGGGCCGTGGCGGTGGACGAGGTGCCGCCGTCCCCGGCGGGGCCGGGTCTCAGAGGCGCCAGTTGAGCGCACCGGGCGAGGCGTTGTCCGCGAGGTCGGGGCGGTAGGCGCAGGTCGAGCCCGTCGTCACCGACCTCCGCAGATGCGCGGCCAGTTCGGGGTGGAGCGCGTCGAGTCTGCGCAGCGTGTCGCGGATCCGGGCCGTGACCGTCTTACGGGCCCGTTCGGCCTCGTCGCCCAGCCGTCGCGTACGCCCGCCGAGACCGGCCGCGGTGCGCAACTCGTCCAGGAGCGCCTGGCGTTCCCTGTCGTACGTGGCCGCGCGTGCGTCGTCGCCGCGCTCGCCCGCGCGGTCGATCTCCCGGTCCAGCTGATCAAGCCGTCGGCGGTACTCGGACTTGGCCCGTTCGTCCAGGACCGGGTCGCCGCCCATGGCGCGTGCCGCCACGACCGTCTCGCCGCCGTCCGGGGCGAGCAGCCGGACGGCGGGGAAGTCCGTGCCCGGGTGGGAGAGCAGCGTGTGCAGGTCACGCAGCCCCTTGGCGTCCGGCACATGGACCGCCCGCCCGTCGAAGGCGAGCGCCCACACGGTCCCGTCCCGTCTGAACTCCGGCCCGGGCGGGCCCGGTTGACCGCCCGTGCCCGAGCTGGCGCCTGCGCCTGGGCTTGTGCCCGCGCTTACGCCCGTGCCCGTGCCCGGGTCGGCCTCGGTGTGGAGGGGGCGCGACCCCTCCGGCAAGCGCCGCTCCAGATGCCCCAGCCCCAGCCCCATCGCCTTCGCCGCCCGCACCGCCTCCGCCCGCACCTTCGCCTCCGCCGCGGCGTCCCCCGGCCCGCCGCGGGCCCGCAGGGCGTCCGCCAGTCCCAGTCCGGCGCGCACGGACCACGGTCGCGCCTGGAGACGGTCGGCCGAGTCGCGCGCGGAGGTGAACGCGGAAACCGCCGCGTCCCAGCGCCCCTCCGCCGCGTCGAGCATGCCGAGCCAGAGGTCCACGGGTCCGCTGACGTCGCAGCCGTACAGCGCGACGAGCCATCGCCCGCTGTGCGCTCCGAGGGCGTCCCTGGCCTCGGCGATCAACTGGGGATCGCCCGTCGCGGCGGCCGTGTGCGCCCGGAGCCGGAACAGCAGCGGCGCGAAGATGCGCGACACCGGCTCGGGCCGGTCCTCCAGCTCCCGCAGATGCCGCAGCGCCCGTTCCGTGTCACCGCGCTCGATCGCGGCGATCCCGTCGAGCAGCACGGGCAGCGGATAACCCACGCCTTCGAGACGGCGCGTGACACCGTCGGCCCGGTCGTAGCGCCCCCGGATCATGTGCAGGGCCCAGAGCAGATGCGAGGCGAGGAACTCATAGGGCCCGTGCCCGTCCGTCACCTCGACCGTGTCGGCGTACCACTTCTCGGCCTGCTCGAAGTCCCCGCTGAGCGCGGCGACGATGCCCAGGTCGACGGCCTTCCCCAGTTCGTACCGGCGCTTGCCCGCCCGCTCGGCCAGTCCCGTGTACGTACGTAACTGGCTGAGGTAGAGCGGATCCCCCAGCTCCAGCAGCGTCACCCAGCGCATCGCCGCGGCGTGCAACTCCATGTCCAGATTCTGGGTGCGGCGCGCGACGGCGGACATCTCGGTCGTGAGGGTGAGCCGCTCCTCGGAGGTGCCGAGACCCCAGATCGTGTCGTGGCGCGCCCAGAGGGAGAAGGCCAGCGCCTCGTCGTCATCGTCCCGGCGGGCGAGATCGGTGGCGCGGACGGCGAGGTCCTGCGCCATCCGCTCCCTCTCCCCTTCGCCGGCCCGGCCCCCGCCCCGGCCGACGATCCCGTCATCGTCACCGTCATCGTTACCATCACCGGCACGCTCGCCGTCGCCGAAGAGCGCGCGGTACGCCTCGTGCAGCAGCTCCGCCGCCTGAGGCGCCTGACCGGGGATGTCCTGCAACTGATGGACCGTGAGCGCCACGCGGGTCAGCAGCTCCGGATCGCCCAGCTCACGGGCGGGTGTCACCGCGCGGTCGAAATAGCGGTTGGCCTCCTCCTCCATGCCGTGATGCCGCAGCTCGCCGGCCAGGTCGAGCGCGATGAGGACGGCGCGGCGAGGATCACCCTCCCCCGCGGTCTCGGCCACCTCCAGCGCCCGCCGGTAGTGACTGATCGCCTCCTCCGCCGCGATCCTGCTCGACGCGTCCCGCGCCGCCGCGAGCAGCAGATCGATGCGGTGGTCCCGGTCCACGCTGTCACCGGCCAGATGGGCGTGCCGGGCCAGATCGGCGGGGAAGATCTTCTCGCCCAGCGCGGGCGCGGTGTCCAGGCCCCGTACGACCGCGCCGTGCAACCGGGCCGCCTCCGCCTCCTCCAGGGAGTCGTAGAGCGTCTCGCGGACGAGGTCGTGGGCGAAGGCGAACCGCCCGCCCTTGCGCGTCACCACGAGCCGGGCCGACACGGCCCGGTCCAGCAGCCGGTCCACGTGCGGCACGGGCGCCGAGGTGGTGGCGGCGAGCACCTGGCGGTGGAACTCCCTGCCCAGCACGCTCGCCGTGACCAGCAGGTCGCCGACCGGTTTCGGCAGCATCGACAGCCGCCGCCGCACGGCCTCGCGCACGCCGGGGGCGATCGTGCTGACCGGGCTGCCGCCGTGCCAGAGGCGGGCGGTCTGCTCCACGAAGAACGGATTGCCGCCGGTGCGGCTGTGCACCTCGTCCACCAGATCGGGCTCCGGCTCCCGCCCGGTGGTCAGCGTGAGGAGCGCGCCCACGTCGTCCCTGTCGAGCCCGGTCAGAGTCACGGCCGTGGTGGCGCGGGCGACGAGCGGGAGCATGAGCTGCTGGAGGGGGTGGCCGGGGGCCTCCACCTCCACGTCGCGGTACGTCCCGATGAGCAGCAGCCGCTCGAACCACGCGTGCTGGGCGGCGAACTCCAGCAGCTTGAGCGACGCGGTGTCCGCCCAGTGCAGGTCGTCCACGACCACGACGACCGGCCGGTGCTGGGAGACCGTGACGAGGGCGGTCGTCACCGCGTCGTACACGGAGAAGGCGTCCTTGGCCTCGTCGTCCCCCGCCGACTCCCCGAGCAGCACCGAAAGCCGCCCGCCCGCCGCCCGCTCGGCCTTCGTCCACTCCGTCTCGTCCAGGCCGCGCCGCAGCCCGCGCACCACCTGCACCCACGGCCAGTACCCCGGAGCGCTGCCCTCCCAGCAGGAACCGCCCAGCACGAGCGCCCCGCGCTGTCTGGCCTCCTGGGCGGCGGCGGTGACGAGCGTCGTCTTGCCGATGCCCGCCTCGCCCGCGATCAGCACGAGACCCCCGTGGCTGTCCGTCGCCCGGGCGATCTCCGCGCGCAGGACGCCTGCGGGGTGGTCACGCCCGATCAGTGCAGGGGTCATGACCAAAACCATAGAAGGCACCACTGACAATCGGCATACGAGATCTTTGCCGGCGGCTGACCTGCCACTTTGCCGGGCCGGGCCGGTCGACCCCGCCCGGCCCGTCGTACGAGTCGGCCCCTCACGCGAGTGGGCCCGCGGTCACCGAAGTGACCGCGGGCCCACCGCGTCAGCCGATCAGCGGGATCAGCTGTTCGTCCGGATCAGCCGTTCGGCCGGATCAGGCCGGGAACAGCGTGCTGAGCTTCTGGGCGACGTCCGCGTCGCCCTCTATGCGGAGCCTGCCGGCGGCGAACTCCTGCGTCCCGTCGGTGGATCCCGACTGGATGGACTTCAGGGTGTCCGCGTCCAGCACGAGCGTGGCGTTGGCGTCCGCGTTCTCCCCCTCTTGCAGCGAGCAGGTTCCGTCCTTCACGGTCAGCGCGAAGTGCTTGCCTTCGTCGGTGACGTTGAAGCCGAAGGTGAGGTCCAGGCCGGCGGCCGCGGCCGAGTCGAACCTGGCGGCGAGAGCCTGCATGGTGGCGTCGGAAGTGCTCAAGGGTCTCTCCATCGTTCAAGCGAGCTTGGTCGAGGTCCATTCAACCCCTCTCGACCGACCGCTTGGAGGATGTTCTTGAAAACATTCGGAACGTTTCAGAGAAGGTCGTCGCGATGCACACAACACTTGCGAACAGCCACGTGAATTCCTGCAAGAAATTCGCGTGTTTGTAGTAGAGGTTCGAGTCAACTCCCGTACGTTTTAGTCGACTTGGCCGAATAGCGCGGAAGTTCGCTCTTACGCCCCGCCTGCTCGTACGGCGCCCTTTATTCGCCGGATCATTCGCCTCGGACGACCACTACCGGAACCGACGCGTGCTGAGTGACATGAAGGCTTACGGAGCCGAGCAGCGCCGCCTTGAAACCGCTGTAGCCGCGGTCGCCGACCACCAGGAGTTCGGCGCCTTCGGCGCGGGCGAGAAGCGCCTGGGCGGCGTGCGCTCCCACGACCTGCCGGTCGACCGCCGCCGCGCCCTCCTTACCGAGGGCGGACTCCAGCGTCTCGTCCAGGATCTGCGCCGCCAGCTTCTCCGGGTCGAACTCCGGCGGTATGCCGGGGGCCATCGTCGCCCAGGCGCCGGCCGGGTACTCCCAGCCGATCGCGGCCTCCACCGTGTCCCCGGTGAGCCCCGCCTGCCGTACGGCCCAGTGCAGCGCCTTGACCGAGGAAGCCGACCCGTCGACTCCCACAACTATCCTGCCCATGACATACCTCCGTGCGTTCAGTGGTTCATCTCCGAGACGCCGCGGACGCGGCGCTCCCAGAGTGTTGTTGAAGCTTGTACCAGCCATGCCTGCAACCTCTGGCATCACCGGGCTATTCCGACGTACCGCCTCTGATCGCCCCCCGCGCCTCACCGCCCTCCCGTCCGCCGAGCGGCGCGCCGGTCGAAATTCCTTATCGCGCGGGCCGAAAAGGGCGGAGACTCGCCATATGGCTGACATGGAGTCTTTCCGGCAAGCGGTCATCGCGTGGGCGGCCGGGGGTCCCGAGGCCCCCGCGCGCGAATTGGCCGCGCGGCTGTCCGTCCGGACGGCCGTCCTGCTCGAAGGGCCGAGCGATGCCGCGGCGGTCGGCGCGCTGGCCGCGGCCCGAGGCCGGGACCTGGCGGCCAAAGGGGTCTGCGTGCTGCCGATGGGCGGCGCGATGAGCGTCGGCCGCTTCGCGGGGCTTCTCGGGCCACCCGGCCTCGATCTGCGGCTCACCGGCCTGTGCGACGAGAAGGAGCGCCGCTTCTACGAGGCCGGACTGGAGCGGGCCGGAGCCGCCGAGGGGAAGTTCTACGTCTGCACGGCCGACCTGGAGGACGAACTCATCCGCGCGCTCGGCGTGACACGGGTCGCCGAACTTGTCCGCGCGGAAGGTGACGTACGCGCGCTCCAGACGTTCCTGCGCCAGCCCGCACAGCAGGGACGTCCGGCGGAGCAGCAGTTGAGGCGCTTCCTCGGTACGAAGAAGGGGCGCAAGATCCACTACGGCCGGGTTCTCGTGGAGGCCCTGGGGCCCGACCGCATACCGGCACCGCTCGCCGATCTCTTCGCCGACCTGTGAGGTCCTGAACGACCGTTCCTGTCCGGCAAGTCCGACGCGACGATCTCGCGGCGCACCGGCGGTGAGCACGCGGACGGCGCGGTGGTCGCGATCGGCGGCAACGTCTCCGGCCTCCGGCGGCAACCGGCGCCCGGCCCCCTGGGCTCTCAACAGTTATCCGCAACTCTGTTGAAAACACCTCCCTGGCCAGCCCTTGTCCGGAAAGGGAGCGTTCGGCGAGAGTTCATCCCGCGACGCCCCACACACCCCCCAACCACGTCGCCGGACAAGCGCCCAGCCATGGCTCATCCATGAACGCACGCGGCAGCCAGCCCTCATCCCCAGGGGCTCGACGCCGCGCGGCTCGGCGCAGCCTCCGATAACGAGAGGAAGCACTGTGCAGGTTTCCCGCAAATATCTCGTCGCCGCCGTGACCGGCGTCCTGCTCTCGGCCTCCGCCGTGACCGGCGCGCAGGCCGCCGACCCGTCCGGTGCCGCGGCTCAGGCGCCCCGGTACCAGCCCGAGATGGTGGCGGCACTCGCCAAAACGCTCGGTGGCAGCGAGCAGGCGGCCGTCGAGAGGCTCGACCACGAGGCCGCGCAGCAGCGCGAGTTGGCCGCCGTGAACAAGCAGGGCATCAAGACGGACGGCGCCTTCTTCACCAAGGCGGGCACGCTCACCGTGAACGCGCCGGACGCGAGATCCGCGGCCCAGGTGGAGGACGCCGGCCTCAGCGCCCGCGTCCCCGAGCACGGCAAGTCCGCGCTGGACCGGATCAAGAGCGAGCTGGACGCGAAGGCCGTCAAGCAGGTTCCCGTCGGTGTGTCGTCGTGGTCGGTCGACCTCGCGTCCGACACCGTCACGGTGGAGGTGAACAGCGACAGCGGCGCCGCCGCCCGTTCGTTCATCAAAGCCGCGAGCAAGCACGGCGACGCCGTCCGTGTCGTACGGGGCCAGGAGCGTCTGGAGACCCAGGCCGTGGTGCCTCCGGGCAGCCGGATGACGTTCAACGGCTACATCTGCTCCGTCGGCTTCGGGGCGCGCGACGCCGCCGGCAAGCAGTATCTGGTGACCGCCGGGCACTGCATCGAGGACCTGCCGAACCTGGCGTACAACAACGTCAAGTTCGCCAAGGGCACGAACTCCCGCTTCGCCGTGGGCACCCGCAGCGTCGACATGGGCATCGCCGCGGTCGACGCCGAGGACTCCATAGGCACCCAGGTCACCACCCACGGCCAGGCCGGGAACGTCGCCGTCCGGGGCAGCACGCGCGCCTCGCAGGGCTCCGCGATGTGCAAGTCCGGCCAGACCACCGGCTGGACCTGCGGCACCGTCGGCTCGTACAACGTCACCGTCACCTACACCGACGCCAACGGCGGCCCCGACACGGTCGTCACCGGTCTGGGCAGCTCCACCGTCTGCACCGAGGGCGGCGACAGCGGCGGCGCGTACATCTCCGGCAACCAGGCGCAGGGCATGACCTCCGGCGGCCCGATCGGCCAGAACTGCACCGGCGTGAACACCCGCGGCTCCTCGTACTTCCAGCCGCTCACGGACGCGCTCTCCTACTACAAGCTGACCCTGAACGTCGCCTGACCCTCCCGACAGGGAGCGATCCCGAACGTCACCCGAGCCACTGATCTCTCCGATGCCCCCGGGGAGACAGCGGCGGAGCCGCCCACCCTTACCGGTGGGCGGCTTTCGTCGTCCGCTTACCATCGGACGGAATATCGGAGTTCGGCCGGTGCGGGACTCCTCTTCGATCGGAGCTGCTGCCATGACCGACATGGATACGGACATGGACCTGGGCGGGGCCGACGGAGACGCCGAGGTGACGTTCGCCGACGTCTTCCGCGACGCGCTGCGTCGCCGCGGTCTCTCCCTCGAACGTGTACGGGACCGGCTCGAAGCCCAGGGCATCGGCGTCAGCCTGGCCACCCTCAGTTACTGGCAGCGCGGGCGCAGCCAGCCCGAGCGCGCACGGTCCCTGCGCGCCGTGGACGCGCTGGAGTCCATCCTCGCCCTGCCCGCGGGCGCGCTCCGCTCGCTCCTGCGCCCCGGCCGGCCGCGCGGCCGTACGACGACCGAGCTGCTCGACCTGTCCGCGTCGCACCGTGTCTTCGGCGAGAACTCCGACGTCGAACAGGCCCTCGGCGCGGACTTCGCGCGCTTCAACGAGGACGTCACCTCGCTGGTCATCCATGAGACGGTCCATCTCGACGAGGAGCGCTGCATACGGCAGATGTCCGTGAACCAGGTGCTGCGCGCGACCCGCGACGGGGCGAGCCGGATGACCGCCGTGCATGTCATCGACGACCCGGCGACGGCGTCGGTCGACGTCACCGTACGGTGCGGCAAACTCGGCCGCCTGGAGTTCCTGCCGGAGCGGCAGAGCATCGTGACGGAGATCCTCTTCGGCGGGGAACTCGCCAAGAACGAGACCGTGGTGGCCGACTACACCATCTCGCTCACCCCGAGCCGCGAGGTGTCGACGTACCACGAGCGCCGGACGCGGGTGAGCCTGCGGGAGTATCTGCTGCACGTCTACTTCCACCCGGACGCGCTGCCGGTGAGCTGCCACCGCTACTACCGGGAGCGGATCGGCGCGGAGAAGACCAGCAGCCGGCAGATCGCCCTGGACGTCTCGCACTCGGCGCACATGCTGCCGCCGAAGTGCCCGGCGGGGATACACGGCATGTCGTGGGAGTGGCCCGCCTGACGGGTTCCTCCGCCGGACGGGATGTCAGACCCCGCCGCTACTGTTTTCCCATGACCGAAGCGTCCGTGACCACGCCCACGCACGCCGCCGAACTGCGCGACTGGCGGCGGCTGTTGGACGACCCCCCAGACCCTGTCGTCACCGAGAAGGGCCGACGGCTCAAGGAAGCCGCCATGCTCGACTTCGGGGTGCGGGAGAGCGCGATCGCGTCCTGGCTGTACACGAAGTGCCATCAGCAGATTCCCACCCTGGCCGTGGACACGGCCGCCGTCGTCGCCACCGGCGACGGCAGCTGCGTGCTTCTGTACAACCCGGAGTTCTTCGAGGCGATCGGCGCGGACGGCGTGCGCTTCGTGCTCTTCCACGAGGCGCGCCACCTCATACACCGGCATCTGTACGCGGCTCCGGAGCTGCGCGCGGACCCCGTGTTCAAGCTGGCCGCCGAGGTCTCCATCAACCATGTGGTCATGCGGCGGCTGCGCAGCAAGCTGCCCACACGCCTGACGGGCGGCACGGCGGGTGAGGGGAGCGGCGGGCAGGTACGGGAGCCGGTCGGGATCGATCCGCACGAGATCCACGCCCTGTACGAGGAGGACCTGCGCGCACAGGGCCTGGAGCCGGTCTCGTACGAGCACTTCACCGAGACCGACATGAGCGTGTACGGCGAGCTGAAGCGGATGAGCGACCCACCCGTGCCGGCCGGTGCCGTCTGCCCGCATCTGCTCGTCGACGGGATCCCCCTGGACGACGAGACCGTGGGCCAGGTCGTGGAGGGCGTCCTCGCGAACGTGCTGCGGGCCGCCCTGCGCGGGGAGGGGATCGCCCGCGACGAGATCCTGCATCTCGCCGACCGCTCCGAGGGCGGCAGCGACCGGGTCTCCAAGCTGTGGGGCCGCCTCGGCCTCGGCGCGCTGCGCGGCCGGACCGAGCCCACCCGCCGGGTCGAGTGGTGGAAGCGCTGGCTGTCCGACACGCTCGCCTCCAAACTCCGCGACGGCGAACGGCTCATCTACCCCAGGAAGCACGGCGCGGTGCTGCTCGCCCTCGGGCACGATCCGATGCTGTCGCGGCGCGGCAAGGAGCGTACGAAGGTGGTGGTCATCGCGATCGACACCTCCGGTTCCATGTCCCAGCGGGTGATCGACTGGCTGATGACACTGGTCGGCCGCACCGACGGCGTCGAGACGCACTGGCTGAGTTTCGACGGGGAGGTCATGCCGTTCGTCGCGGGAGAGCGGGTGACCGGCGGTGGCGGCACGGACTTCGGCAAGGTCGTGGAGTACGTGGAGGGGCGCCGGGAGGTCGGCGGCAAGCGGTGCGAGGTGAAGCCGGACGCGGTGATCATGGTCACCGACGGTCATGCGCCGCCAGTGACTCCGGCCCGGCCCGAGAGCTGGATCTGGCTGATAACCGACGGCGGGGACGACTGGCCGGAGCGGCACACCCCGCCGATGGCCTGCCACCGCGTCACGACCGGCGACGGCTGACGGCTCGGGGGCGTACGCCGCGCTGGCGGGGGAGCGGTGGCGCGGGCGCCGGGGTCCGTGAGCCGCACCGGCCCCGGTGCGGGGTCAGCCGACCGCACCGGCGTCGGCGCGGGGCCCGGACCGCCGCCGGTGCCGGGGCAGCCGACCCAACCGCACCGGCGCGGGACCGGCGTTGGCGCCGGGTCTGCCGTCCGAACCGCACCCGCACCCGCACCCGCACCCGCACCGGCGCGGGGCCCGGACCGGCGTCGGCGCGGGGCCCGGGGAGGCCCCGGTGCCGAGCCGGGCCCTCCGACCCCAGCCCCAGGCCGGCCCCCGCGCAGGCGCCAGACCTGCACGCGCACCCGCACCTGCGCCGACCCGCACCGGCCCCGAGCCGACCCGCACCGGCCCCGAGCCGGCGCGGAACCGGTACCGGCCGACCCCCCGACCCGCACCCGCCCTCCTCACCCGCACTGGTACCGGCGCCAGTTCAGCTCCCCGACCCGCACCCGCACCGGTACCGGCCAGCCCCCCGACCCGCACTCGCCCTCCTCACCCGCACCGGCACCAGCGCCAGGTCAGCCCGCCGACCCGCACCCGCACCCGCACCGGTGCCGACCCACCCGACCCGCACCCGCCCTCCGCTCCCTCACCCGCATCGCCGTAACCCGTATCCACCGGACGAGGACTGGACCCCACCGTGATCAAGACCGCTCCCAAGCCCGCCGCGCGCCGCTCCTCCCGGGGCTCCCGGGACGAGGCATGGACCGTCACCACCACCTATCCGGAGCGGCCGGCCGGGCCCCAACCGGGCACGCGCCTCGCGGAGTTCATCGACGCCATGATCGCCATGGGCCAGACCGGCCAGGTGTTCGGCGAGCACGGCATCGGCAAGACCTCCACCTTCCTCAGCCACATCCCCGAGGCCCACCCCGGCACGCGCGTCGTCCTCGTCCCCGCGGCCAATCTCACCCCCGACGACCTGCTGATGAACGCACCCGTAAGGGACGACAGCACCGGCGGGCTCGTCCTCACGCAGCTGATCATGAGCCAACTCGACCCCGGCGAGCCGTTCGTGCTGCTGATCGACGACTCGTTGCAGGCCGGCGAGATGATCCAGTCCCAGCTCATGCAGGTCGCCTGCAACTGGACCCTCGGCGAACACGACCTGCGCGCCCTCGGCTGCGTCGGAGTCTTCCTCTGCGACAACGAGTCCCGGACCGAGACCGGCTCCGTCCGCAGCGACCTCGCCGTGCTCGACCGCATGGTCACCCTGCGCCTCACCTCCAACGACACGGCCTGGCGCCACACCCTCGCCGCCCGCTACCCGGACTGGGACCTCGGCGAGGTCTTCCGGATCTGGGCCGCCCTGACGCCCCCGCTGCGTTCCCTGCTCTCCCCGCGCACCCTGGAGCACGTGCTGGACTGCGCCCGCGCCGGTCTGCCGCTGAGCTGGGGGCTGCCGCTGGTGGGCGGGGTCCGGCTGCGGCTGAGGGACCGGCGCAAGGACGGTACGGAGGGAGCCGACCGTACGGCGGAGACCCTCGACGCGCTCGCGGCGGCCGTGGGCGCCGCGAACCCGCGGACCGTCTCCGATCCCGTACGCCGCATTCTGCGCACCGCCCTGCGGGAGAACTGGGCCGTGCTGCTGCAAGGACCGCCCGGCTGCGGAAAGACGGAGATCACCAAGAGTCTCGTACGGGACGAACTCGGCGCGGAGCCGGTGTACTTCTCGCTCCCCGTGACCAACGTCGAGGACCTGTGCGTGCCCGTGCCCACCCCGGACGGCCGGCTGGACACCCTGCTCACCCAGTCGCTCTCGGGGCCGGGGGAGAAGGTGATCATCTGGGACGAGTACAACCGGCCGAAGGACAAGGCCGCGTTCGCCAAGCTGATGGAGATCACCCAGGAGTGGTCGCTGGCGGGGCGGCCGGTGGAGGGCCTGCGCGCCCAGATCGCCCTCCAGAATCCGCCGTACCACCTCGGCCGGAAGCTCCAGGTCAGCCGGAACAACGTGGCGCAGGCCAGCCGCTTCACGATCAGTTACGAGGTGCGGCCCGAGGACATCCCGGCCAACGAGTGGCTGATGGCCGCGTACGGTGAGGTGGCCGAGACCGTCCTCGAATGGTGGAAGAACGACATAGACGACGAGGCCCGCGACTGGATCACCAAGCGGACCCTGGAGCGGCTGATCAAACTGCATCTGGCCGGCCAGCCGCTGATCTCCGGCCTGATCTATCTCGGCGAGGGCGAGTTCGCACCGGTGCCGCTGACCGCGCTCGAAGCCAGACTGCTCGGTGCCGGGCAGGAAGCGGCCCTGGGCTTCAAGGAGTTGGTGCGGGACATCGACATCTGGGAGAAGCGGCTCGCGGTCGCGTCGGAGGTCTCGTCGGAGGGGACGAACGACACCGACCTGGTGCACCGGGTGCTGGCCAACGCCGAGTTGTCGCAGCTCAAGAGGAACCCCGAGGTGGTCGCGCGGGCGCTGCGCCATCTGCCGCCGAAGCTGCGCGCCACGTATCTCGTGGGGCAGACGCCCGCCCGCCAGAGCTTCTGGGTCGGCGCGCTGGCCCGGATGAAAGAGCTCGCCGCGTCGTCGTCCTGAGCCGGCCTCGGGCCGCTGACCTCCGCGGCCGACGTCCGGACCCGGCCCCGTACCTGAGCCCCGTCATCGGCCCCCGTAACCGCCTTTCCCTCACCGCCTTCTCCAGAAAGCCGCAGCCCCTCGCCATGCGCCTCGCCGAGCACACCGTCGTGTCCGCCGCCTACGCACTCGCCGACCGGGACTTGACCCGCGCGCTGATACCGCGGATACGGGAGGAGACGCTCGCGCTGCTCGGCAGCGCGGCGCCGGTCCCCTCGGTCCTCCTGGACGAGGTGCTCGCCTCGTCCGACCCGGAGTTGCGCGGCGCGCTCTTCTCGGCGGCCCGATACCACAGCGATGTGTTCCGCCGGCTGGCCCTGCTCGGCGATCCCGCGCTGGCCGTCCACCTCCACGGCCTGCGCGACTGGGAGCGCACGGCGAGCGAGCGGGCCGCGGTGTGGGAGGGCGCGGCTGCCACGGCCGACGACCCCGCCTGGCACGCGAAGGGCGCGCTTCCGGGGCGGCTGCTGACGGCCACGTCCCGGGACCTGCTGGAGCCCGCCCTGCTCTCGCCCTTCCCGGAGCTGGTGGCGTACGCGCGGCGCGTCCTTGAGCACGCGTCCACGCCGGCGCCTCCTCGGACGGTCTCCGTCCCCCGGCCGAAACCGTCGCCGCCCGCCCCCGGGACGACGAAGGAGCTGGTCGGGCATCTCCGCGACGCGCACTACTACGGCGAGATAGAGCTGCCGACGGCGCCGGGCGCCCTGGACTGGGACGAGCTGCTCGCCGAGCATCGCGGGGCGCCGCTCACCGCGAACGGACTGCTCAGGCTGCGGGCCCACCCGGACTGCCCGGAGGAGCTGGCCCTGGCCGCCTTCGAGGTCAACCGCGTAAGCCAGGTCGACGGCAGCCTCCACTGGTCGATGCTGGCCGCCGCCGACGAGGACCGTCTCGCCGAACTCCTCGTACCGGGAATCCGGTCCGGTGCCTACCCGGTCGACCGCGTCCTTCGGGAGATCGGCCCGGCGCGCAAGGTCGTGTGCGGGCTGCCCCACGGCCACGAGGGCGTACGTACGGCCCTGGCCGCCCAAGTGGCCCGGCTGGGCTCGGACTTCGCGCCCTGGCGGGCCCTCCACCTCCTGCTCCCGCGCTTCTCCGGCACCGTCACCGAGCTCATCGACGCCGCGCTCGCCGAGACGCCGAAGCACCTGGACCAGCCGTGGCCGAAGCCGGTGGGACCGGAGTTCCCGAGCCGCGGGCGGCAGGGCGGCCGGGCCGCCTGGCTGCATCTGTACGACGCGGCCGACCACGGGACCCGGTGCGCGCTCACGGAGCACATGGACCTGAGGGCCATCCAGCAGTTGCTGCTCCGGCATGCGCCGAGTCCGGAACTGCGGGCGCATATCGTCCGGGTGAGGGGCGCGTCCGCCCTCGCGGGCATCGCGTCGGAGTGGTCGACCTCGCCGGAGGCGATCGAGGAGCTGATCCCGTACAACGACCCCGAGGTCAACGCCGCGCTTTTCCTCCACACGAACCTCACTCCCGCCCAGCGCCGGCACATCCTCTCGGGGCGGCTGTGGCGCGACGGTCACTCGGCGGACACTCCCGCGGCCGACCGGATTCCGCTGACGGAGCCGTTGACCGACGGTCTGCGCGAGAGCGCGCGGCGGTCGTGGCTGCTCGCGTGCTGCGACTCCGGGGACCCGCTGCTCTGCCGCGTTCTGCTGGGCAGCCCCCGGGCGAAGGCGCACACGCTCGCGCTTGAGCTGCTCATGCTTCTCCGGCTCTGGGAGCGCCACGGCCCCGACGCCGTAAGGGAGTTGCTCGACGAGACCGACTTCCCCGGCCGGAAGAAGCAGTCCAGGCATCCGCTGTCGCCCAAGGCCATTGAGACGGGGCGTACGGCGCTGGAGGTGGTGGGCTCGGAGAGCGGACTGGCCCTGCTGCGTGCCGCGTACGAGCGGGCGGCGGGTCCGGTCGGCCGGGCGGACTTCCTCTGCGACAAGGGCGCGGGCAGCGAGAGCGACGACCTGGTGAAGGCACTCGCGATCCTCGTCGAGGAGATCGGACCGGGGCCGATGCCGTGGGCACGGCTGGAGGCGATGCACGCGCTGAAGCCTCTGCACGACCGGGTCCTGGTCCGGCTGGCCGAACAGGACGCCTGCCCGGCCGCGCTCACCGAGGCGTCGGAGATCGCCGGTCTGCGTCTGTCGCACCCCGAATACCGGCCCCGCAAGGCGGGAAGGCCGCCGACGGCTTCGGAGATGCTGGGGAAGTATCCGCAGCGGCTGGACAGAGCGGGCCGCTGCCACTGGCTGGAGAAGGCGTATCACCTGGGTCGGATCACCCTGCCCGAGGTGGTGCGGTCCGTCTTCCCGGCGCAGGCGGCGGTCGCGTTCCTGTCCACGACGCTGAGCGCGGCGCCGCGCACGGAAGCGGAGACCGAGGAGAGACGGGAGGCACGCGGTGAGGTCGCCGCGCTCGTGGCGGAGCACCTGTCGGACAATCCGGAGGGCTGGGCGCTGGCGCTGCGTCTGACACCGGAGTTCGAGGGGACGCTCCCCGATCTGCTGCGTGCGTCGGGAGCGGTGCTGAGCTGAGGCCCCCCCGGCCCGGCCCCGGCACGCCACCCCCGGCCCGTTCGCACCCCTCTCCGGCTTCGCGCCCCCCTCCCCACCGCCCAACCGACCGTCACGAGAAAGCACGAGTCTCCACGATGCGCTTCGCCGAGCCCACCGTCGTATCCGCCGTGTACGCCCTCGCCGACCACGCGCTCACCCGTGCGCTGATGACCCGCGTGAGGGACGAGACCGTCGAGCTGCTGGGCAGCTCGGCCGAGGTGCCGCGTTCCCTGCTGGAAGAGGTGTTCGCGTCGGGCGACCCGGGCTTCCTCGCCGCGCTCGCCGCCTCCTCTCCGGGCCGCGGTGAGGTGTTCGACCGGCTGGCCGCGCTGGGCGATCCCGAGCTGGCCCTGATCCTCTACGGCACCCACGGCAACGAGCGCACCCCCGCCCAGCGCGCCGCTGTGTGGAAGGGCGCGGCCACCACGGCCGACGACCCCCGCTGGCGGACCGAGGACGCCCTGCCCGCGCGGCTGTTGGCCTCCGACCACAGAGATCTCCTGGAACTGCTGGAGCCGGCACTGCTGTCGCCCTTCCCCGAGCTGGTGGCGCACGCGCGGCGGGTCATCGACCACAGCGGCGGGGAGAGCACCGTGGAGCGGTACTGGCGCAAGGCCTGTCCCAAGACGCTGCCGGAGCTGATCGACGCCCTGCGGGACAGCACCATCAGCGGCCGTGACATCGATCTGCCCGCGGGAGTGGTGGACTGGGACGTACTGCTCGCCGAGCAGCGCCGCGAGCCGTTCGGCGCAAAGGAACTGCGAAGGATGTGGCAGCACCCGGACTGCCCCGAGGAGCTGGCCATGGCCGCGTTCGAGTGCAGTGAGAACGACCGGCCCTCCGGCGCCACGTACTGGTCGATGCTCACGAGCCCCGCCCTCGACGAACTGGCCGACCACAGCCTGGCCCAGCTCTTCCGCGCCGGCGTCGAGTCCGGTGTTTTTCCGGTCGACCGGCTGCTGTCGGAGATCGGCCCCGCTCGCAGGACTCTGGGCGGGCTGCCGGACGGGCACGACCCGACAGAGACCGCGCTCGCAGCCCAGGCGGCCCGGCTGGGCTCGGACTTCGCGCCCTGGCGGGCGGTGTACGCGCTGCTTCCCCGCTTCCAGGGAAGCGTCACCGAACTGGTCGACGCCGCGCTCGCCGAGGCGCCGGAGCACGAGGGCCGGCCGTGGCCGAAGCCGTTGGGGCCCGAGACCCCGAGCCGGAAGCCCGCGAAGAGCCGGGCGGCGTGGCTGCGTCTCTACAGCGCGGCCGGTCACTCCACGCAGTGCGCGCTCGGCGGGCACATGGACGTACGGACCGTCCAGCAGCTGGTGTTCTGGCAGGAGCCGTCCGCCGAGCTGCGTTCCCATCTCGTCCGGTCGCGGGGCGAGTCCGTCCGCGTGGCCCTGGCCTCGGACTGGAACACCCCGCAGGAGTTGATCGAGGAGCTGATCCCGTTCAACGAGCCCGCGGTCAACGCCGCGCTCTTCCTCGAAACCGACCTCACCCCCGCTCAGCGGCGCCATATCCTCTCCGGCCGGCGCTGGGCGGACGGTGTCTCCGCCGATACCCCGTCCGCCGAGCGCCTTGAGCTGAGGGACTCCCTGGTCGGCGGTCTCCGGAGCAGTGCCAGGCGGCACTGGCTGCTCGCGTGCGCCGACTCCGGCGACCCGCTGCTCTGCCGCATCCTGCTCGGCAGCCTCCGGGTGAAGATCCATACGTCCGCGCTTGAGCTGCACATGCTGATACGTCTCTGGGAGCGCCACGGCCCGGACGCCGTACGGGAGTTGCTGGACGAGACCGACTTCCCCGGGCGCAAGCGGCCGGCCAGGCATCCGCTGTCACAAGCGACTTCGGAGACGGGCCGCGCGGCGCTGGAGGCCGACGGCTCGGCGGGGCCGGGCGGCGGACCGGCCCTGCTGCGGGCGGCGTACGAGAAGGCCGTGAGCCCGGAGGGGCGGGCGGAGTTCCTGTGCGAGAAGGGGTTCGGCAGCGAGGGCGACGAGTTTCGCGACGCCCTGTCCCATCTGGAGGAGGAGGTCGGTCCGGGGCCGGTGCCCTGGGCGGAGCTGGAGGCGCGTCACCACGTGAAGGCTCTCGACGACCGGCTCCTGGACCAGTTTCGGCCCGGAGTGCTCGATCCCGATGATCTGGAGGGGTGCCCGGCGGCCCTCACCGAGGCGTCCGCCGCGGCCGCCCTGCGGATGTCGCACCGGCACTACCGGCCCCGCCGGGGCGCGGAGCCGCCCACGATCGCCCGGATGCTGGAGAAGCTGCCGCTTCCGCTGATGGGGGGCGAGTGCGAGTGGCTGGAGAAGGCGCACAGGCGCGGCCTCGTCACATTGGACGAGGTGGTGCGGACCGGCTTCCCGGCGCATGCCACCGTGGCGTTCCTGGCCAAGGCCCTGGCGCCGCGCGCCACGGCCGGCGCGGACCCGGACGGCGACGCCGAAGTCCTGGTCGAGACCGAGGAGATACGTGAGGCGCGGCGCGCCGTCGTTGCACTCGCCTCGGAGCACCTGTCGGACAACCCGGACGCCTGGGCTCTGGCGCTCCAGCTCATACCGGAGTTCGAGGGCACGCTGCCGGATCTGCTGCGTGCGTCCGGGGCGGTGGTGAGCTGAGGTCCCCGGCCCGCCGAACAGGTTCTACGCGAAGCGCGAGACGTACCGCTTCTGCCAGGGCGTCTCGACCGCGTGCCGCGAGTAGTGCTCGCGGACATAGGCGACGGCCTCGGCGTTCGGCACTCCGTCGAGGACGGCGAGGCAGGCCAGGGCCGTACCGGTACGGCCCCGCCCGCCGCCGCAGGCGACTTCGACCCGCTCGTCCGCGGCCCGAGACAGGGCTTCGCGCAGCGCGTCGGCGGCGCCGGCCCGGTCGGCGGGGAGCCGGAAGTCGGGCCAGCGGACCCACGTGGCCTCCCACTCGACGGCAGGGGGCTCCTTGCCCAGCAGATGGAGCGCGAACTGGGGTACGGGGCCGGCCGGAAGGGGGTGACGGAGTCCCCGGCCCCGTACGAGCCGGCCGGAGGGAAGCCGTAGCACTCCCGCCGCCGTGGGTGCCCACGTGGTGTTCACCGCACCGGAATCAACCATGACGTCCGTTCCTCCCCGACCCGACCCGACCCGACTCGCCCCGACCGCGACCTGACCTGACCCGCTCACTGTGGCCCGACCCGCCTCACCACGTCGGGCCGTACGGACAACGAGACGCCGCTCGCTGCGCACGGCCCGCCGTCAACAGCCCTTCCCCCGCTACGGCTTGACCGCCAGGAACCCCCACTGCACACAGTCCGCCGCCCCCGCCGGAATGTCCTGCCCGGCCGGCACCAGGATCTCCGGCAGCGGGCGCAGGCCCGGCGGAAGCAGCGTCAGCCCACGGGCACAGGCCTCGATCTGGGCGGGCTTACGCGCGAGGTAGGCCCCCTCGGGGTCGGCCTCCAGATAGTGCTCCTGCATCTTCAGCACGCCCGGCGTCTCGATCGTGTCGCACACCGCCAGATAGGAGCCGGAGGCCAGGCGGCTCGTGTACTTCTCGACCAGGTCGGCCGCCTCGGCGGGCGGGAAGTGCCCGAGGGTGGAGAGCACCAGGAGGGCGACGGGCTCGTCCAGGTTCAGCGTCTGTGACGCGCCGTCGAGAACCTTGTCCACCAGACGGAAGTCCTGCTGGAGATAGTGGATCTTGCCCTCGGGCGAACTCCGCAGCGAGCTTGCGTGGTTGAGGACGACCGGGTCGTTGTCCACGTACACGACACGTGATTCGGGAGCGACTCGCTGCGCCGTGCCGTGGGTGCCCCGCCCGGTGGGGATGCCCGTGCCCAGGTCGAGGAGCTGCCTGATGCCGCCCTCGCGCACGACATGGTCCGCCACCCGCTCCTGGAAGGCCCGCGACTCCATGGCGGCCGTCTTGATCTCCGGGAAGTCGCCCATCATCACATCGGCGAGGTCACGGTCGAGCTGGTAGTTGTCCTGGCCGCCCTGGGCGTAGTTCCAGATCCGCGCGGAGTTGGGGATGGTGGGCATGACATTGGTTCCGGGGCGTACGGAGTCGCTCATCCGAAGTCCTTACTCGTCAGGGGCAGAGGGGTGAATCGAGGCGGTGCGAATCCACTGGTCACGTCCACCGCCATGCGGTAGTTCTCCACCGCGTCGGAGTCGTCGGTGATGAGCGTCATGGACGGGTGGAGGCCGATCTGGATCAGCCTCTCTCCCATCCCGAACTCGTTGAAGCGGAGAATCTCGATATGGCCGCAGAGACTGATGGCCAGCGGGTGCGGTACGCCGGGCGGAATGACCTGGATGGCCACCGACGACCCGACATCGGCGATATGGGCTTCAAGGTAGTCGAGTTGACGGGTCATCACCCCGGATCCGCCGACACGGCGGCGTAGAGTCGCCTCCTCCAGCAGGACCCACAGCCCGGCCCTGTCCCCGTTGTCCGGGTCGCCGGACTTGCCCTCGATGGTGTGCTCCTTGCGGGCCTCCAGCAGTTCCAGCCGCAGACGCCGTACGGCGGGGTCCTCGTACGGATTGCGCAGGCTCATCAGCGCTTCCGCGTACTCCGTCGTCTGGAGGAGATCCGGCAGCACGCCCGGCGCGTACGAGCGGATGCCGGTCGCGGCGGACTCCAGATCGATGACGCCGACCTCGGCGACCTCGCGCCAGGGGTGCCACCAGCCGGGCTTCTTCGCCTCCTCCAGCGCGTGCAGGACCTCGTTCCGCTCGTGGGCGGGTGTGGAGTAGAGGTCGAGCAGGATGCCGACCATGCGCGGATTCGGCACGGTCTCGGCGTTCTCCCAGCGGGCCGGTGTCGCCCGGTCCTTCTTGATCGCGTCCGCCACGCCCTGAAGGGTCATACCCGCGGATTCGCGCCGACGGCGGAGATCCGCCCCGAAACACCGCAGGGCGACCGTGGGGCCGGATCTTGGCTGGCTCACCGGGCCCTCCTCGCGTCCGCGGGTGGGGAGGGTCTCTTCCTCTCCGTTCAGCGGACCACGATACCGCCGTATCGAACTCTGTCACGTTGCAGAGTGTCCGGCGCATGGCTACGATGGAGCCCGGAGTTCCCCTACGCGGCACCCCCCAGCCAGCCGCGCCAGGGCCGGGTACCGACCCCGCCGACACGCGACCGAGCGTGCGGGGCGGGGGGTCACGGAGAACCGATGCCATGCACGTCTCACTACCGGCCGTTCCGGAGCAGATCCAGGTCGCACGCCGCATCGTCCGCAAGGAACTGGCCGGTCTCGGCTGGCCACCGGCGAAGATCGCCGCTTGCGAAGAGGTGGCGGCCCAGCTCGCCCGGCACGCCATCGGTGTGGTGGGCGTCAGTGGTTACTACCTCGGGGTGACGAGGCGGACCGGACCCGAGGACGCCGTCGCCATAAGAGTCAGTGTCACGATCCTGGACGCGCCGAACGGGACGGTGACGGTGCCGGCGCAGACCCGGTCGGAAGAACTCGTGGGCTCGGCGGAGGCCCCGGTCAACGGCTTCCCGGAGGACAACCCGAGCGTGGAGGACGGCCCGAGCCTGGCCGAGGTTCTGACGGAGCGGTGCGGAGCCCAGGTCAACATAGTCGCGCAACAGGGCAGTTGGGCGGCCTCGGCCACCCTTCCCGCCGAGGTGCCTTGCCTCAGCGCGCAGCCGTGAGCGTACGACCGACTCTTGGATCGCTGTCTGGTGGGCACGGGCCCGATGGGCGCTGACCAACCCGTCTTGGAGAGGCTGCAGTGGACGCATTGAGGAGTTTCGCACCCGATGAGCCCGCGCGAGAGCCCGCGCACGAGACAGCCCCGGCACATGCTGGCGCGTACCACGCGGACAGATCATCCCTCGGGACACCGCCCGCCGCTCATGCGGCGAGCCTCGGCGCCAGTCACCGTCTGCCGCGGTCCCCGCGTGCCCGCAGGTGGACCGCCTGGTACCGGCCGACGAGCGCGGAGCCGCGGGCGGCGGTGCGCGACCGTGACGTCACGCGCAGTGGGGGAGTGGCAGACGTGAGCCGTTCGGTGCTGGTCGTGAGCGGGGCCAGCGGGAGCGCCGAGAGCGTGGCCGCGGCATATGCCCGCCAGGACGACTGGGTCGGTTTCCTCTACGAGCGGGGGACTCCTCCCGACGAGCTGTACAACGTACGGTGCGATGTGAGCGACGCGCTCCAACTGGACGCCGCCGTCTCGGAGTTCGAAACCGGGCACGGAATAGTGGACGTCCTGGTCGTGGACGCGGACCGGCAGGAGCACCACAACGAGGAGTCCTCCGTGGCCGCGGCGGCCGGGACGCGCGCCAGGGCGAACGCCATCATCGGCCGCACCCTGCCCGGCATGCGCGAGGCCGGGCACGGGCGGATCGTGCTGATCGCCTCCACGAAGGGCCTCGGCCGTGGCTCCGCCCTGGCGGGCGGCGCCCCCCACGCGGACCTGATGAGTCTGGCCTGGCACCTGGTCCACGAGTGCCGCGGCTCGGACGTGACGGTCAATGTCATCACGTACGGATCGCCGCAGAGCTCGTCCCGCCAGGGCCGCGCGTACCGGGCCCAGCAGATCGCGGACCTCGCGATCCACCTGACCAGGCCGGAGGCGACGGACACGGGCGCGGTGATCCCGATCGAGGTCCTGGGCGCGATCTCCGGCTTCGGCCCGGTACGCGCGGACGGCGCCTCCTACCAGGGCCGCTGACCCCCCCGAACCGCCGCGCCTCCAGGGGACCCCTCAGCCCCGGGGGCGCGGCACTTCCCTTCCCCGGCAGGCGAGTTGGGCACGGTCCGACCGCCGACCGCTGACCGCCAGCCGCTCACCGCCGGCCGACGTCAGGCGATCCGCTCGCCGTAGACGCGGGTCACCTTCATCGTCATCAGGACGCGGCTGTCCGAGACCATCACCGAGCGGTACTCCGCCCAGTCCGGGTGTTCGCCCGCCGCGAGGCGGTAATAGGTGACCAGGGCCTCGACCTCCGGGCCGTGCGGGTCGGTACCGGGGCCGGTCAGGGTGACCGGGCCCTCCGCCGTCGCCCAGGACCAGCCGTCCGGGCCGGTGACCTCCAGGGCCGCCCGGGGGTCCCGGCGCAGGTTCGTCGTCTTGGCGCGGCCCTCCGTCATCGATACGTACAGGACACCGGCCTCCTCGTCGTAGAAGGGCATCACCGGGGAGAGCTGGGGAAGGCCGTTCGACTTGATCGTCGCGAGCACGCCCAGGCGGCTCTCCGCGAGGAGCTTGTGCGGGTTGAAGGGTGGGGCGGTGGTCATGTCCGGCTCCAGATCGTCAGGGCTTGCGGAACTGCTCGATCAGCCTCGCGTAGCCCCCGGGGCCGTGCCCCTCCGCCACGGCCCGGTCCGCCATGGCCTTGATGAACCTCGGGAACTCCGCGCTGACGCCCTGCGCCTCGCTCTCGTGGATGAGGTGATTCATCGACGCCACGTGCGTGTCCAGGCTGGCATCGACGGCCGGGTACACGCCGTCGTCGATCTGGCGCGCGTATCCGGCCACCCAGTCGGCCACCATCCGGATCCCCCCTGCGGCCATCGGCGCGTACGTCGAGGCCTCTACTCCCGCCGCGCCCAACAGCGCGACGCCCTGGAGGAAGCCGTTGGTGATGCCCCACATGAGGCTCAGCATCGCCGCGTCGTGCAGCGAGGCCAGCCCGTGGTCCTCGCCGAGGTACGTCGTTCCCCCGCCGAAGACCCTGAGCGCCGGCTCGTACGCCTCGAACGCGTCGCGCGGCCCGCTGTGCAGGATGATCGTGTTTGCCGTGCCGATGCCCGCGGGGGCGCTGAGGATCGCGCCGTCGAGATATGTCGCGCCGTGCCCCGACGCCCACTCGGCCGTCGTACGGCCGAGCTGCGACGTGCCGGACGTGAGGTTGACCAGGACCCGCCCGTCGAGGGCCTTGCCGAGCGGGTCCAGGACCTCGCGGACGGCGTCGTAGTCCAGGAGGCAGACGATCACGAGGGGGCTCGCGGCGACGGCGTCGGCGGCCGAGCCCGCGAGCTTCGCGCCCTGGGCGACGAGGGGTTCGGCCTTCTCCGCCGTACGGTTCCACACGGTCGTCTCGTGCCCGGCGGTCAGTAAGGCCTCGGCCAGCGCCCGGCCCATCAGACCCAGGCCCATGACGGTCACGGGTGTCGGGACGGCATCGGGATTCCGCATCGGTTGCTCCTTCTTACGAGGGGTGCGCGTGACAGAATCCTTAACGTTCATACCGATATGAAGGTCAAGTGGGAGGGTGAAACCGACGTGCTGATCGGGGAGTTGAGCCGGCTGACGAGGGTCAACACGCACCAGTTGCGCTACTACGAGGCGCAAGGCCTGCTCGAACCCGGCCGCGGCGCGAACGGCTACCGCGAGTACGGCAGCGACGACGTCACGACCGTGACGCAGATCAGAAGGCTGCTCGACGCCGGTCTCTCGACCGAGGAGATCGCGGTCCTGCTGCCCTGCGCCTCCGGCGAGGCGCCCGTACTCGAACCCTGCCCCGATCTGCTGGACATGCTGCGGGCGCGCCTGCGCGGGCTGGACGATCACATCGACATGCTCATCCGCACCCGCAGGACGCTGCGCGAGTACATCGAGGTCACGGAGCGGCGGGAGTCGCCGTACGCGGATGAGTGCGACGCGGAGGAAGCGGGCGACCTGGACGGCGCGGGCGGCGCGGGCGAGGTCGTCGGCGGGCCGGGGGAGGTGGCGGCGTGATCCGGGAGTCAGGGGATCATGGATCGCGTGGCCGGAAATCCTCCCCGCCGAATGGGGGGTTTTGGTGCCCCCTCGGCAAGCCATTAGGTTAGGCTCGCCTAAGTCTTTTTGGCCGGTCTGTTGGCGTGAGCCGGCGCTGTCGGCCGTTCTGTCCTTATCCGGAGGGACCCATGTCGACGCCCCACGCGGCCCTCGAACCCGCCCGCCCGGCACGGCAGTTGACCGTCGGCCCGCCGGACCGGCGCCCGCACGCGATGATCGTGTGCCTCCTCATACGCTGATGCCGCAACCGGGTCGATACCCCACCCCTCAACCGAGGTCGAAGCCGCCGTGTCCGTCCAGTTCCCGCCATCCGCCGCGCCGCTCGCCGCCCACCCCGTGGACGGACCGCCGGCCTCCGTCCGCCGCCGACCGCCGGAACAGGCCGGACCGGTGAACTCGCCGCGCTCCACGGGCCACCCGTGGGGGTGAAGTTGGGGCCGGAACCCGGGCCGCGGTTCTGCCCCTCGCCCTGAGCCGTCCCCCTCCTCTCCCCACCTCTCATCACTACCGGAGCCGTTCCATGACCGTAGCCACCGAGAGCGCCGACTCCATCCTGGGGCGCCAGCGTGCCAGGGAGTCGTCCGCGCGTACGTACGCCCGTTCCTTCCCGATCGTCCCGGCCCGCGCGCACGGCATGACGATCGTGGGCACCGACGGCCGCCGTTATCTCGACTGTCTGTCCGGAGCCGGAACGCTCGCGCTCGGCCACAACCACCCCGTCGTGCGCGACGCGCTCCGGCGCACCCTCGACAGCGGTGCGCCGCTGCATGTGCTCGACCTCGCGACGCCCGAGAAGGACGACTTCACGGACGCGCTGTTCGAGACGCTGCCCGGTGAGTTCGCCGACCGGGCCCGGGTGCACTTCTGCGGACCCGCCGGGACCGACGCCGTCGAGGCCGCGCTGAAGCTGACGCAGACCGCGACCGGGCGGCGCGGGCTGCTCGCGTTCACCGGCGCGTACCACGGGATGACGGCGGGCGCGCTGGCGGCGAGCGGCAGCGTGGCGGTCAAGGAGCCGGTGCCGGGCGGGGGCGCGGCGGGCGGCGAGGTGACGCGGCTGCCGTATCCGTACGCGTACCGCTGCCCGTTCGGCGTCGGCGGCGAGCGCGGCGCGGAGCTGGCCGCGACGTACACCGAACGGCTGCTGGACGATCCCTCGGGCGGCGTCGTACGGCCCGCGGCGATGATCGTGGAGGCGGTCCAGGGCGAGGGCGGGGCCGTGCCCGCGCCCGACGGGTGGCTGCGGGAGATGCGGCGTATCACCCGCGAGCGCGACATCCCGCTGATCGTGGACGAGGTGCAGACCGGCGTCGGGCGCACCGGCGCCTACTGGGCGGTCGAGCACAGCGGCGTCGTGCCCGACGTGATGGTGATGTCGAAGGCGATCGGCGGCGGGCTGCCGCTGGCGGTGATCGTGTACGACCGGGAGTACGACGGGTGGCTGCCCGGCGCGCACACCGGCACCTTCCGGGGCAACACGCTGGCGATGGCGGCGGGCGCGGCGACGCTCAGGTACGTCACCCGCGAGGGGCTCGCGGAGCGGGCCGCGACGGTCGGCGCGCGGATGACCGCCCGGCTGGAGGGCCTGCGGTCCCAACTGCCGCCGATCGGGGACGTACGCGGGCGCGGGCTGATGATCGGTGTCGAAATCGTCGACCCCGAGGGGCCGTTGGACGCGTGCGGGTCCCTGCCGGTGGCGCCGGAGCTGGCGGCGCGTATCCAGGAGGGCTGTCTGGAGCGGGGGTTGGTCCTGGAGCTGGGCGGGAGGTTCGCCTCGACCGTACGGCTGCTGCCGCCGCTGGTGATCACGGACGAGGAGGCGGAGTCCGTACTGGAACGGCTGGCGGAGGCGATCGCGGAGGCCTGGGCGTCGGGGCAGGCGAAGCTACCGGCGCGGGCGACGGGGGCGGCGCACGCCTCGACGTCGTCCGACGAGTCGCGTCCCACGCCCGTTGCGGGATGTGCGGCGTGAGAACCGACGCGCTGGGCGCCGCCGTCGAGGAAGCCCTGAGGCCGGCGATCGGTACGGCGCTGTCCGGCGGGCCGTGCGGGGCCGCCGCCCTGGAGCCCCTGGTACGCGAGGTGCTGGGCGCGCTCGCCGAGGGCGCGGCCCGGCGCGGCGGGCCCGTCCCGCCCGGGGCGCCCGCCGAGATCACCGCCGCCGTCGCCGAGGCGTTCCGCGCCGCGCGCGGCCCCGCCGCGCTCGACCGGCTCACCGAGACCCTCGCGCACGGCACCGCGGACCCGGCAGACCCGGCGTGCGCGGCACATCTGCACTGCCCGCCGCTGGCCGTCGCCGTCGCCGCCGACCTGGCGGTGTCGGCGCTGAACCCCTCCCAGGACTCGTGGGACCAGGCGCCCGCCGCGACCGCCCTCGAAACACTGCTCCTTGAGGAACTGGCCGCCATGGTCGGCTACGACCCCACCGAGGCGGCCGGCGTACTGACCTCGGGCGGCACCGAGTCCAACCTGATGGGCCTGATGCTGGCCAGGGACCGGGTGCTCGGCACCGCCACCGGCCGGCAGATCGAGCTGACCGGGGTGCCGAGGGCGGGCATCGGCGCCGGCGCGGGGGCGCGGCCGAGGATTCTGGCGTCCGCCGCCGCGCACTTCTCGGTGCAGCGGGCCGCGGCCCTGCTCGGGCTCGGCGAGGACGCGGTGATCCCCGTACCGGTGGACACCCAACTCCGCATGAGGGCAGGCGCGTTGGCGGCGACCCTGGAAGCGTGCGTGGAGCGCGGCCAGCTGCCGGTCGCGATCGTCGCGACCGCCGGTACGACCGACACCGGCGCGATCGACCCGCTGCGCGAGTGCGCGGAACTGGCGGCGGAGTACGGGGCGTGGCTGCACGTGGACGCCGCTTACGGCGGCGGCGCGCTGCTCTCCGACCGTCTGGCGCCCCTGCTGGACGGCGTCGAACGGGCCGACTCCGTCTCCCTGGACTGGCACAAGCTGGGCTGGCAGCCGGCCGCGGCGGGCATCTTCCTGGTGCGGAGGTCGGAGACGTACGCCTCGCTCGCCCGCCGCGCGGTCTATCTGAACCCGGCGGACGACGAGGAGGCGGGCTATCCGAGCCTGTTGGGGCTCTCCCTGCGCACGACGCGGCGCGCCGACGCCTTCAAGATCGCGGTGACGCTGCGGACGCTGGGCCGCGAGGGCCTGGGACGGCTGGTCGACGCGTGCCACGAGCTGGCGGTGGCGGGGGCGCGCGCGGTGTCCGCGCACCCGCGTCTTGAGCTGCACGGGGAGGCCGGGGGCGCGGCGGGTGCCGGTGCGCGGGCCGGCGACCCGGTGCTGACGGCGTTCCTGTTCCGGTACGTCCCCGAGGGGCCGGCGGACGGGGAGCGTACCGACCGGCTGAACGCGTCGCTGCGACGGCGGTTGCTGCGCGAGGGCGGCGCGGTGGTGGGGCGTACCGAGCTTCCAGGGGAGGGCCCGGGGCGGGTCCGGCTCAAGCTGACGCTGCTGAACCCGCATACGACGGTCGCGGAGGTGGAACGGCTGCTGCGGGCGGTGGTGGCGGCGGGCGAGGCGGAGGAGAAGCTGTGAGCGCACGGGCCGCCGGGCGGGGCTCCGGGCGGGGCGCGGCCCCGTGGCCGTTCCCCGCCTCCGCGTTACCCGGGCCCGCCCGTCCACCTCGACCTGACCAACCCCTCGCGGAGGCCAAGCGGTGACCGAGTCCGAGCCCAACACGCGTGTGTACGACCTGGTCGGCGTCGGGATCGGCCCGTTCAACCTCTCGCTCGCGGCACTGGCGGCCGGCGCGCCCGAGGTGCGCGCGCTGTTCCTGGACACGAAGCCCGCCTTCTCCTGGCACCCGGGCCTGCTGATGGAGGGCACCACCCTCCAAGTCCCTTTCCTGGCGGACCTGGTGACCATGGTCGATCCGACGAGCCCGTGGTCGTACCTCAACTACCTACGCCACCACGACCGGATGTTCCCCTTCTTCTTCTCCGAGCGCTTCCACATCCCGCGCCGCGAGTACGACGCCTACTGCCGCTGGGTCGCCGAGGGGCTGCCCTCCTGCCGGTTCGACGCGTACGTCGAGGAGTTGGGCTGGGACGAGGAGCGGGAGGCGTTCGTCGTCACCCACCGGGCGGCCGACGGAACCCCCACACGGGTGCTGGCCCGCCAGATCGTCCTCGGGGTGGGGACCAATCCGGTCGTGCCCGAGCCGCTGCGCCCGCTGCTCGCGGAGGGCGCGCACACGGGCCGCGTCCTGCACAGCGCCGACTACCGCACCCACCGCGCGCGGCTCGCCGCCCGCGACGACGTGACGGTGATCGGCGCGGGGCAGTCGGGCGCCGAGGTCGCGCTCGACCTGCTGCGCCACCAGGACGGGGACGGGGCGGGCGGACCGTACGTCCGCTGGCTCGCCCGCACGAGCGCGTTCGCGCCCATGGAGTACTCCAAGATCGGGCTCGAACACTTCACCCCCGACTACATACGCTATTTCCGCGCCCTGCCGGAGGCCCGGCGGGAACAGCTCGTCGGCGAGCAGTGGCAGCTCTACAAGGGCGTCAGCGAGGAGACGCTGGGCGAGCTGCACGACGAGCTGTACGAGCGGACGATCGGCGGCGCGGAGCCAAGGGCCGCGCTGCATCCGGGAGTCGCCGTGGTCGCCGCCGAAGCCGCCGGTGACCAGTACGTACTGACGTGCCGTCATACGCAGCAGGACGCGCTGTTCGAGATACGTACGTCCGCGATCGTCTCCGCCACCGGCTACGCGGCGTCCCGCCCCGCCTTCCTGGACGGCCGGGAGGGCAGGGACGGAGTGGGCACCCTCGTGGACTGGGACGACAAGGGCCGCTACCGGATAGACGCCGACTACCGCGTCGCACTGGACCCACGCGTCTCCGGCCGCCTCTACGTCCAGAACGCCGAACTGCACACCCACGGAGTGGGCGCCCCCGACCTGACACTGGGCGCCTGGCGCGCGGCGACGATCCTGAACGCGGTGGCGAACCGCACGGTCCTCCGGGTCCCGGAACGCGCGGCCTGGACAACCTTCGGCGCCCCGTCCCCCCGCACGAACACCACACCGGACCCGGCCGGAACCGACGTACCGGGCGACGTGGCGGCGGCGGGGCGACCGTGAGAGGGGTGCGCGGAGCGCCCGCGCACCCGGTCCAGCCGGTGCGCGGGAGCGCCGTGAAGGAGATTCAGCTCGCCGCCGCGCCGCCGTAGTTCTTCTCGATCTCGGAGAGGACCTGGCCCGCGCCCGTGTAGCCGATGCCCAGCATCCAGAGGTTGTCGTCGACCTTGAACGACGACTTCTTCTTCACCGCCGTCAGGTTCTTCCAGAGCGGGCCGCCGAGGATCTCCGTCTCCTTGGCCTTCTTCGCGTCGCCGTAGGTGGAGTAGAAGATGACGTCCGCCTCGGCCTCGTCCATCTTCTCCGGGCTGACGTCGAGCGAGAAGCCGTCCTTGTCCTGGTTGGCCGGGCGGCCCAGGCCGAGGTCGGCGAAGATCGAGCCGACGAACGTGTCGTTGAGGTAGAGGCGGGTGTCGGCGCCCTCGACGAAGCGGACGAAGCCGACCTTGGTCTTCTTCGCCTCGGCGGGGCCGCCGAGGGCCGTCGTCAGGGACTTCACGCGGGTGTCGTAGTCGGCGGCGATGTTCTTCGCCTCCGCCGCCTTGCCCAGCGCGTCCGCGTGCAGTTCGAAGTTGGCGCGCCAGTTGGGGCCCGTGGTGTCGGAGAAGACGGTCGGGGCGATCTCGGAGAGCGACGTGTAGTTCTTCTCGTCGCGGACCTTGCTGCTGAGGATCAGGTCGGGCTTGAGCGCGGCGATCGCCTCGAGGTTCGGCTCGGCGATCAGGCCGACGGGCTTGACGCCCTTGAGCCTCTCCTGCGGGAGGTAGGTGGAGAAGGGCACGTCCGCGACGGCCGTCGTCGCGCCCACCGGGGTGATCCCCAGGGTGACTGCGGAGTCGAGCGCGTCCGTGTCGAGGACCACGACGCGCTCGGGGTCGTCCTTGACCTTCACCTCGCCCATCGCCGTCCGCACGGTGTGCGTCGCTCCCGACCCGGCGTTGTCCGACGGCTCGTCGCCGTCCCCGCCGCTGCACGCGGAGAGCGGGACGGCGAACGCGGTGAGCGCGGCGGCCACGGTGATACGGCGAGTGAGATGTGTCGACACGGTCGGAAGCCTCCCTGACAGCCGCCCGGAGTCTGCCCGAACGTAACTAAGGCGAACCTAACCTCAGCGGTGCCGGGCCAACAACCTCCCGGCATCACGGTCCAGTCACAGGTCCCGCACATGTCATGCCTTCCCGCGCGGCCGGGCATCCGCCACGATGGCGCGTTGCCGGTGCAACGCCGACGAAGGGTCCAGCGAGAGGAGTCGCGTCATGGCCGGGTTCCGCGCGGGTGAAGGCGTCTTGCGCCGTAAACCCATCCACACCATCCAGGACTCGGAGGGCCCGGAGGGCGAACAGCTCACCCGCACCCTCGGGCTCTGGCAGCTCACCGCGATCGGCGTCGGCGGCATCATCGGTGCCGGTATCTTCACGCTGGCCGGGACGGTCGCGAACGGCACGGCGGGCCCCGCCGTCCTCCTCTCGTTCCTGATCGCGGGCGTCGCGAGCGCGGCGGCCGCCCTGTCGTACGCGGAGTTCGCCGGGCTCATCCCGAAGGCCGGGTCCGCCTACACGTACGGCTACGCGGTACTCGGCGAGCTGGCGGGCTGGTTCATCGGCTGGGACCTGCTGCTCGAATACACGGCGATCGTCGCCGTCGTCGCGATCGGTATCTCCGGGTACTTCAGCTTTCTCGTCGAGTCGATGGGCGGCGATCTGCCCGCGTGGATGCTGGGCGCGCCCGGCACCGGCGAGGGGCACAAGGTGGACCTCTTCGCCGTCGTGCTCTGTCTGTTCATCGCGTATCTGCTCACCCTCGGCATGCGGAGCGCGGCCCGCTTCGAGATGGTCGTCGTGGTGCTGAAGGTGCTGGTGGTGCTGCTCGTCATCGCGGTCGGCGTGTTCCACATCGACACCGGCAACTACAACCCGTTCTTCCCGTACGGCGTCGGCGGCGCGTTCACGGGTGCGGCGACCGTCTTCTTCGCGGTCTTCGGGTACGACGCCATGAGCACCGCCGCCGAGGAGTCGAAGGACTCGCAGCGCCATATGCCGAAGGCGATCATCTACTCGCTGGCGATCTCGATGGTGCTCTACGTGCTGGCCTGCCTGGTGCTGACCGGTATGCAGAACTTCAAGGACGTCGACAAGGAGAGCGGCTTCTCGACCGCCTTCGCGTCCGTCGGGCTGGACGGGATCGCCGACATCGTCGCGGTCGGCGCGATCATCGGCATCCTCACCGTCATGTTCACGTTCATGCTCGGGGTGACGCGTGTGTGGTTCTCGATGAGCCGCGACGGGCTGCTGCCGAAGTGGTTCGCCAAGACGCATCCGACGCGGAAGGTCCCGACCCGGGTGACCTGGATCGTCGGGTTCGCGTCGGCGGGCATCGCGGGGTTCGTGAAGATCGGCGAGGCGGCCGAACTGACCAACATCGGGATTCTGTTGGCGTTCGCGGTGGTCTGCACGGCGGTGATCGTGCTGCGCTACCGGCAGCCCGACCTGCCGCGCGGGTTCCGCTGCCCGTGGATGCCGGTGGTGCCGGCGATCGGGGTGGTGGCATCGCTCTGGCTGATCACGTACCTCCAGTGGCAGACCTGGGTGCGGTTCGGGGTCTGGTTCGCGATCGGCATGGTCGTCTACTTCACGTACTCCTACCGGCGCTCCGAACTGGCCAAGAATCCGGAGCTGTTGAAGGGGCCCAAGACCGGGGAGTGACGTGCCCCCCGCGCCTCGCCCCGTGCCCCCCCGCGTCGCGGCCCGGCCGCGACGCGGCGCGGGAGCCGTCCGCGTGCTCCGTGCGTCCCCGGAGGCAAGACGTGCGCATACCCCCCACGGTCAGAGGAGAGACGAGGGTCATGAGCTTCGCCACGAACAGCCCCGAGAACACGCCCGGCAACCCGACCCCCGGCACCCCGACCCCGGGCACCCCGGCCCCCGGCACCGCGCCCGGTGGCACCCCGCCCGTCGAGACCACCCTGGGCGAGCAACTGCTCCTCCTGTCCCTCGACGACGAGTCCGGGATCGAGAAAGCGCCGGCGAACGTCGCCTACGCCATCGCCGCGGCGTCCCTGGTCGAACTGGCGCTCGCGGGCCGGATCGAGGTCGACGGCGAACAGGTCACCGTCCGTGACGCGGCGCCCGTCGGGGACCCCACGGTCGACGCGGCACTGGCCGACATCGCCGGGTGGGAGAAGACCAGGGCGCGTGCCACGAAGGAGTGGATCGAGCATCTGAGGAGGGGCGCGGTCGACGGGACGACCAAGAGCCTCGTCGCCAAGGGCCTGCTCCGCGAGGAGAAGAAGAAGGTGCTCGGCCTCTTCCCCGTACGCCGCTACCCGGAGGCCGACGGCTCGGTGGAGGCGGCGCTGCGCCGGCGGCTCGACGAGGTCGTGCTGCGGGGGGCGGCTCCCGACGAGCGGATCGCGAGCCTGGTGGCGCTGTTGCACGGGGCGAAGCTGCACGGACTGCTGTACGAGAAGGAGCGGCTGGCGACCGCCAGGACGAACATGGAGGCGATCGCGCACAGCCGGTGGGCGGCGCCGGCGGTGCGGCAGGCGGTCAAGGCGGCGGAGGACGCGCTGACGGCGATCGTCGTGATGACGGTGGTGACGACGACCGTGCTGTAGTCGCCCGGGAAACTTCTGACGCGCCCTCACCAGCCGGTGAAGACAAGGTGGTTGACCAGCAGCGCGACGAGCGCCTGCGCGGCCAGCCAGCCCCGCCGCCGGCCCGGAATCAGGGCGGTGGCGGGGATCAGCCACAGCATGAACGGCAGCCAGATACGTTCCGTCTCCGCCTTGCTCATACCGGACACATCGGCCGCTGCGATCGCGAGCAGCGCCGCGAGGACGAGAACGGCCAGGCGGAGAGCGGGAGTTGATGCCGGGGGCCTCCGTGCCGGACGCAGTTCGCGTACGGCGCGGGGCGCCAGCGTCAGGACCCGGCCGACCCCGGCGACCGTCGCCAGACCCACCGCCAGGGTCGTCGCGGCGAGGTTCGCCCAGATCCAGTATTCGTACGGGCGGATACCGCCCGCGCCCTGGTAGTAGCGCACGACCAACTCCTGATACGCCTCCCACCAGTTGAACCCGGCCAGCGTGAACGCGAGCGGTACCACGAGAGCGCCGGCGAGCACGAGCGGCAGCGGGCGCGCGGTGCGGGCCAGCACGAGGACGCCGAGGCCCGGGAGCGCCATGAGCGTCAGACCGTACGAGAGGTAGCAGGTGAACCCGTACAGCAGCCCCGCTCCCAGCGCCGCCGCCGCGGGGAAGCGCACGGTCCGGGTCGCGGCGAGCGCGAGCAGGGCGAGCGACCAGGCGGCGACGCCCGCGAAGTAGCCGTCGGCCGACGTGCCCATCCAGACGGCCGCCGGGGCGAGCGCCAGGAACGGCACCGCGCGGCGCGCCGTGGCCTCGTCGGTGAGGGCGCGCACCGTGACGAGTACGGCGGCCACGGCCGAACCGCCGATCACGACGCACCAGACCCCGGCCCACGACCCGCCGCCGAGGCCGATCCGGTCGAGCCAGACGAAGGTGAGCGTCGCGCCCGGCGGATGGCCGGCGACATGCGCGGGCCAGTTGTCGGGAGAGCCGATCACGATGTGGCCGGCGAAGCCGCGCAGCGTCGCTCCGATGTCGGAGAAGCGGTCGATGACGGTGAGGTACTCGTTCTTGGTGGTCAGCCGGCGGGCGACGCCCCAGTGCCAGCCGTCGACGAGGGCGAGCGAGAACGTCCACGCGAGCGCGGCGGCCCAGGTGGTGGCGAGAAGCGCGCGCCAGGGCAGCCGGGCGGCCAGCCCGGGGCCGTACGCGATGATCAGGACGGCGACGACGAGCGCGGCGGGGGTGCCGGGGCCGACCCGGGGGTCCCAGGTGCCGAGCAGCGGCGGCCAGTTGACGCGGAGGATGCCGTTGGTGCGCTGGATCGCCGTGCCCACGAGCACGGCGGCCGTGACGAGGGCGATGCCGCACGCGGCGGCGACGAGATCCCGGCGGTGGGGGCGGCCCGCGCGTGCGCCGGGCCGGTCGTCCGGCCGATCGGATGCTTGGACGTCCTCGTGCGCGTGCGCGGCCTCGCCGGTATTGCTTCCGGGTGCGTCGGTCTTCACCCCGGCACGTTAAGCAGCGGGCGGCGGCTTCCGTTGGTACGGCGGGGCCACGTCACCGTTTCGTCAGAAGTCGTACCGCCTCCGGGGCGGGTAGGCGGGCTTACGGTCGCCGCATGGATCACCGCCCACCCCCCTCCCCACCGCCTCCGTCACCCTCCCGCCGCCGGCCGCGCGCACTGCCTCCGCTGCCGTCGGATCCCGGTTTCTGGCGCAGCCCGGTACGTGGGCTCCGCTTCACCGCGGCGCTCGGGATCGTCCTGCTGATCGGGCTCACGCTGCTGTTCGTGACGGGCCTGCTGTCGTACGCGGCGTACAACCCGGATCTCGCGTCCGTCAACGACAAGACGCCGGACCGGGGGTGGCTGGGCTTCTACCTCTTCGACTGGCCCACGCACCCGTACTGGCTCTACCGCCTCACACAGGGATTCCATGTCACCGTCGGCGTCGCGCTGATCCCGGTGCTGCTCGCGAAGCTCTGGTCGGTGATCCCGAGGTTCTTCGCGCTGCCACCGGTCAGGTCGCTCGCGCACGCGCTGGAACGGCTCTCGCTGGTGCTGCTGGTGGGGGGCGCGCTGTTCGAGTTCGTGACCGGGGTGCTCAACATCCAGTTGGACTACATCTTTCCGGGGTCCTTCTACCGGCTGCACTTCTACGGGGCCTGGGTGTTCTTCGTGGGGTTCGTGGCCCATGCGGCGCTGAAGCTGCCGAAGGCGCTGCGGGTGATCCGGAGCGGGGAGCTGCGCTCGGGGCCCGGTGGTGGGGGCTCCGGTGCGGGCGCGTGGCCGGCGCCCGACGGGGGTGGGGGCGCGGGTGGCGGCGCGGATGCCGGTGCCGGTGCCGGTGCGGATGCCGGTGCGCGCGCGGTTCCTGACGGCGCCCGCAGTGGCGCCCCTGACCGCGCCCGCAGTGGCGCCGCCGCTGGTGGCGCTGGTCGCGCCCCCGGCGCCGTGCCGGGCGCCGCCTTCGACGACGACGATCTGACGTCCCCGGCCCCCGCCGCGCCGACCGTCTCGCGGCGCGGAGCCTTCACCCTCGTCGGTACGGCGTCGTTGTTCATGCTGCTCACGACCGCCGGCCGGAGCGTCGACGGGCCGCTGCGCCGTACCGCGCTGCTCGCCCCGCACGGCTGGGAGGACCCCGGCGGCGGACCGAACGGCTTCCAGATCAACAAGACCGCCGCCTCCGTCGGTGTCAGGGCGGCCGACACGACGGACAGCTGGCGGCTGACCGTCAGCGGCCCCGCCGGTGAGGTCCGTCTCTCCCGCGCCCAACTCCTCGCCATGACCCAGCACACCTCGGAGCTGCCGATCGCCTGTGTGGAGGGCTGGTCGACGTCGAACCAGTCCTGGCGCGGCGTACGCCTGCGCGACCTCGCCGAACTCGCGGGATTCCCCGAGAGCCCGCCCGGGGTCTTCGTGGAGTCCCTCCAGCGCGGCGGCGCCTTCCGCTCGGGCGCGCTGCGCGACAACCAGGTGCGCGACGACCGCTCGCTGCTGGCGCTGCGCGTCAACGGCGCGGACCTGTCGCTCGACCACGGATTCCCCGCGCGGATCATCGTCCCGGCCGCGCCCGGGGTGCTCAATACGAAGTGGGTCGCCAAGCTGACGTTCGGAGCGGTCTGATGGGCAAGGGTGATGTGCGCGGAACGGGCGGTCCCGCCCCCAAGTACCGGGCCCTGCTGGGCAGCCCGTTCCAGATCGTGCTGCTGCTCGGTACTCTCGCGTTCGCCGGCTATGTGGGCGTACGGCTGCTGAAGGGCGACACGTTCATGATCGTGGTGTGGTTCGTCGGCGCCGCCCTCGTGCACGACCTCGTCCTGCTGCCGGTCTACAGCGCGGCTGACCGTACGGTGATCGCCGCGCTGGGGCCCCGGCGCCGGCTCGTGAACTTCGTACGCGTACCGGCGTTCCTGTCCCTGCTGCTCCTGCTGGTGTGGTTCCCGTTGATCACGCGGCGGGTGAGCGGCCGCTACGAGAGGTACGCCGGTCTGTCGTCGGAGGGGTTCCTGGAGCGCTGGCTGCTGGTCACCGCCGCGCTGTTCGTGTGCTCGGCGCTCTGTCTGGTGACGCGGGCACTGCTGCGGCGCAGGGCCACGAAGGGGCGGCCGTCCGCCTCCCACTGATCGACGGGGAGCCAGCCGAGGGCCCGGCCGTGACGGAGCAGGGCGGGGGTGCCGAGCCGGGCCCACGGGAAGTGCGAGCCCCGGGCCGACGGCCGGGGCCCGCGTCCGTCGTCCACCCGTACGTCCACGCGCTCGTCGATGTCGACGGGCGCGGTCTCGGCGATGATCAGCCCGCCGCGCGCCAGCAGCCCGCCGGCCCGGCGGAGCAGACCGGCCGGGTCGCCGCCGATGCCGATGTTGCCGTCGACGAGCAGGACGGTGCCCCAACGGCCCTCCCCGGGAAGGGGATCGAAGACGGAGCGGCGCAGGGCGGTGCCGCCGTGGCGCAGCGTACGTTCGACGGCCGCCTCGCTGATGTCGACGCCGAGCGCCCGCTGTCCGCGCGCCGCGAGCGCGGCGACCAGGCGGCCGGGGCCGCAGCCGACGTCCAGGACCGGGCCTTCGCAGCGGTGCAGTGCCGAGAGGTCGGCGGCGTCGGCGCGCGAGCACCAGCGTTCGACGTCGAGGGGGAGCAGCCACCCGTCCGTACGGCGCAGGAAGAGCGGGCCCCGGCCGGCGCGCAGCGCGTCGGCGTACGGGTCGTCGCTCCAGGCGGCGGGTTCGGTGCCGGTGGCCGTCGTCGTTCCGGTGAGGCTCATCGGGCGCCCACCGGGGTCAGTCGGCGCAGCGTGGCGGCGAACCGTCCGTGCGGGGCGAGCGCCGCGACGTACTCGGCGTCGGCGGCCGTGTCCACGTCGCGCAGCGGCGGCAGGTCGCGCACGGTGAGCTCGGCGGCGAGGAGCCGGTGGCGCTGTACGGCGCCGGTCTCCGGTGCGGACATGGGCACCCCGCGGATCAGGTCCGGCGGGGCGGACTCGGGCGCGGCGAGGCCGAGTGCCCAGAAGCCGCCGTCGTCGGCGGGACCGAACCAGGCGTCGCAGTCGGGGTGGCCGGCCGGGGTGCCCAGGGCGGGGGCGAGCAGGGCGGGGGTGATCTGCGGGGTGTCCATGCCGACGAGGAGCGTCGGCCCCGTACACCGTTCGAAGGCGGCGGCCAGCCGCTCGTCGAGCCCGCCCGCGCACTGTGGCACCACCTCGATACCGGGCGGCAGCCAGGGCCCCGGGCGGCCTTCGAGGACGAGGACACGGCGGCGGGCGGGGACGGCGAGAACGGTCCGCAGGGTGTCGGCGAGCGACGCCTCGGCGAGGAGGGCGGCCTCGGTGGGGGTGAAGGGCGGGGTGAGACGGGTCTTGACGCGGCCGGGGAGCGGTTCCTTGGCGATGACGAGGAGGGTGGTGGACGGGATCACTTGGCGGCCTCCACCCTGGCGGTGGACGTGGCAGCCGCGCCGGCGGGCGGCTGTCGCAGCACGGCGCGCATGTCGCGTACGGCGTGCCAGGTGCCCCGCCAGGTGCCGGTGACCTTGGACTTTCCCGTACGGGGCCGGTAGGGCACGTCGGTCTCGGACACCGTCAGTCCCGCGTCGGCCGCGCGCACCACCATCTCCAGCGGGTAGCCGCTGCGGCGGTCGGTGAGGCCCAGCGCGAGCAGGTCCGAGCGGCGCGCGGCGCGCAGCGGGCCGAGGTCGCGCAGCCGTACGCCGGTGCGGCGGCGCAGCATCCGCGAGAGGGCGAGATTTCCGGCGCGGGCGTGTGCGGGCCAGGCGCCGCGCCCCTGGGGGCGACGGCGGCCGAGCATCAAGTCGGCACGTCCGAGGGCGACTTCGCGTACGAGGCCGGGGAGGAGGCCGGGGTCAAGGGAACCGTCGCAGTCGCAGAAACAGACGTACTCGGCGTCCGAGGCGAGCAGGCCCGCGTGGCAGGCGGCACCGAACCCGCGCCGGGATTCGTGCACGACGGTCGCGCCGAGCGAGCGCGCGATGTCCGCCGATCCGTCCGTGGAGCCGTTGTCGACGACAATCGCGCGCCAGCCGACGGGGATGTGTTCCAGCACCCAGGGCAGGGCTGCCGCCTCGTCGAGGCAGGGCAGGACGACGTCGGCTGTGAGGTCAGCGTCGGCTGTGAGGTCAGCGAAGTGGGTCACGGCGCTCACCCTACGGATCGTAAAGCGGCATTCCGGACTTCTGGACCTTACGAAACACGGACGTCCGGCCGTTGCGGGCGCTCGCCGGGACCGGTCCGCGCGGTGGAGTGCGAAGGTGGACGTATGCAGAACAATGCCCTGGGGCCGGCCCATGTGCTCGTGGTCGACGACGACCCGACCGTGGCGGAGGTCGTCGCCGGCTACCTCCACCGGGCCGGCCACGACGTCGGACGCGCGGCCGACGGCCCCTCCGCGCTCGCGCACTTCGCCCGGCGGCGCCCGGACCTGGTCGTCCTGGATCTGATGCTGCCCGGCATGGACGGTTTCGAGGTCTGCCGCCGGATGCGTGAACAGGGCGGACCGGTACCGGTCATCATGCTGACGGCGCGCGGGGACGAGGAGGACCGCGTGCTGGGTCTGGAGACGGGCGCGGACGACTACGTCACCAAGCCGTTCAGCCCCCGGGAGTTGGTGCTGCGGGTGGAGTCGGTACTGCGCCGGGCGCGCGTCGCGGTGCCCGCGCCCGGTGCGTCCCCGGCGGCGGACGTGCTGCGCACGGCGACGCTCACCCTGGACCCGACGGCTCGCCGCGCGACCCGCGAGGGCGCCGAACTCGCCCTGACGCTGCGCGAGTTCGACCTGCTGGCGTTCTTCCTGCGGCACCCGGGGCGGGCGTTCTCGCGGGAGGAGCTGATGAGCGAGGTCTGGGGCTGGGACTTCGGCGACCTCTCGACGGTCACGGTCCACGTCCGCCGCCTCCGCAGCAAGATCGAACCGGACCCGGCCCACCCGAGCCTGATCCAGACGGTGTGGGGGGTGGGCTACCGCATGTCGGGACCGGAGCCCGCGGAGCCCTCGGCGCCGGAGCCCTCGTCCCAGGGGGCGGCCGGGCATGAGTGACATGCTTCTCATCGCCCTCATCGCGTTTCTCGGGGCCGGCGCCGCCGGGGTTCTCGGGGCGCTCGCGCTCCGGCTCTTCCGGCACCGGTCGCTGGTCGTGTCCGTGACCGTCGTCGCCGCCGTCGCCGTCACCGCCATGCTGGCCGGGACCCTCGCCGTCGCCTGGGCCATGTTCCTGTCCCCGCACGACCTGAGCGTCGTCACCACCGTCGTCGCCATGGCCGCCGTCGTCTCCCTCCTCACCGCCGTCGTCCTCGGCAGATGGATGGTCGCCCGCAGCGAGGACCTGACGCTGGCCGCCCGCTCGTTCGGCGACGGCGGGGTCTTCGCCGCGCCCGCCGCCCCCGCCACCGCCGAACTCGCCGCGCTGACCCGCGAGTTGGCCGCCACCAGCGCCAAGCTCGACACCTCGCGCGAGCGCGAGCGCGCGCTGGAGACCTCGCGGCGCGAGCTCGTCGCGTGGATCTCGCACGATCTGCGCACTCCTCTCGCCGGGCTCCGCGCGATGTCGGAGGCGCTGGAGGACGGCATGGCCGTCGACTCCCCCCGCTACCTCCGGCAGATCCGTACGGAGGTCGAGCGCATGAACGACATGGTCGGCGACCTCTTCGAACTCTCCCGGATCCACGCGGGCTCGCTCACCCTGACCCCGACCCGTATCTCCGTCTACGACCTGGTCGGCGACGCGCTCGCCGGCGCCGACCCGCTGGCGCGCGAGCTGGGCGTACGGCTCGTGGGGGAGCGGATAGACGCCGTACCGGTGGAGGTCGACAGCAAGGAGATGAGCCGCGTCCTCGGCAATCTGCTGGTCAACGCCATCCGCCGGACCCCGGCCGACGGTACGGTCGCCGTCGCCGCGCACCACTCCGACGTCGGGGTGGTGCTTTCGGTGACCGACGGCTGCGGCGGGATCCCGGAGGAGGACCTGCCGCGCGTGTTCGACACGGGCTGGCGCGGGAGCGACGCGCGTACGCCCCCGGCCGGGGCGGGTCTCGGACTGGCGATCGTGCGCGGCATCGTGGAGGCGCACGCGGGCCGCGCGGCGGTCCGCAACGTCACGGGCGGCTGCTGCTTCGAGGTGACGCTCCCCGCCGCCTGACCCCGGAGTCCGCCCGGAGGGCAGGGGCCGTCAGGGACCGCCGGGGCCGTTCGCGGTCGACCGGTGTCCCTCCCTCTCCCAGCCTTCCAGGGTGAGCGCGGCCACCTCAGGGTGCGCGCCGATCCGGTTCGCCCATCCGCCCTTGTCGAAGGTGAGCCGGGGGGTGGTCCTACGGTCGCTCCGCACCATGACGACCAGCGAGACCGCGAACATCACGACCAGCACCAGAGTCACTCCACCCAGCACCGGCGAGCGCGTACCGACGGCGAACGTCCCCGCCGCCGGGGCGCCCAGCAGCGCGAGGGTGAAGAGGATGTGCCACACGGTCGTGCCCTCTTCGCAGAAGGCCCGGTAGCGGTGAACGCACTCCAGGCAACTCAAGATGTCCACCGCTCGCCGGCCCCCGTGCCCGACCAACTCGACGCACATCACCTGTTCGGCGTCCACCGGATCCCCGCAGAAGAAACATTCCCCCATGACCCCAGGCTCGCAGAAGGCACACGGGGGCGGGAGCCCTCCGCACGACTCCTGCGACGACCGACGCGGCTCGGGTGGTGGGCTGATGCGGTGGGCTGGGGCGCCAGCCCTCAGGCGGTGGGCTGAGGTGGCAGCCTGAGGCGGCGGGTTGAGACGGCGGGTTGAGACGGCGGGTTGAGGCGGTGGGCTGAGGTGGCAGCCCTCAGGCGGTCGGCTGAGGTGGCAGCCTGAGACGGCGGGTTGAGACGGCGGGTTGAGGCGCCAGCCCTCTGACGGCGGGCCCGGGCGCCAGCCCTCAGGCGGTGGGTTGAGGTGGCAGCCTGAGACGGCGGGTTGAGGCGCCAGCCCTCAGGCGGTCGGCTGAGGTGGCAACCTGAGGCGGCAGCCTGAGGCGGCGGGTTGAGGCGCCAGCCTGAGGCGGTGGGCTGAGGTGCCAGCCCTCAGGCGGTCGGCTGAGGTGGCAGCCTGAGGCCGTGGGCTGATGCGGTGGGCTGGGGCGCCAGCCCTCAGGCGGCGGGCCCAGAAGTCCGGCCCAGACAGGGCCCTACGCGGCGACCCCCCAGAGGGACCTACGCGGCGACCCCCCGGAGGGACTCCCGCAGTGGCGCCTTCGCGAACTCCGCCATCCCCTCCGCGAAGCCCACCTCCGGCTTCCAGTCCAGCTCCTCCCGCAACGCCCGCGAGTCGGCGGTCACATGCCGTACGTCCCCGAGCCGGTACTCACCGGTGACGACGGGCGCCGGCCCGCCGTGCGCCGACGCCAGCGCGGCGGCCATCTCGCCGATGGTGTGCGGCTCGCCGCTGCCGGTGTTGTACGCGGCGAAGCCTGGGCACCCGGCCTCCGACACCGCGTCGAGCGCCGCCGCGTTGGCGGCGGCCACGTCCCGTACGTGTACGAAGTCCCGGCGCTGGCCGCCGTCCTCGTAGACGCGGGGCGCCTCGCCGCGCGCCAGGGCGGACCGGAAGAAGGAGGCGACCCCCGCGTACGGGGTGTCGCGGGGCATCCCCGGCCCGTAGACGTTGTGGTACCGCAGCGACACCGCGCGCCCGCCCGTGGCCCGCGCCCAGGACGAGGCCAGATGCTCCTGGGTGAGCTTCGTCGCGGCGTACACGTTACGGGGATCGGTGGGCGCGTCCTCCGCCACCAGGCCGGGCGTCAACTCGGCGCCGCACACGGGGCAGTTGGGCTCGAACCGCCCGGCGTCCAGATCGGCTGCCGCGCGTGGGCCCGGCCGGACCACACCGTGGCGCGGACAGTCGTAGCGGCCCTCGCCGTACACGACCATCGACCCCGCGAGCACCAGCGAACGCACGCCCGCCCCGGCCATGGCGGCAAGGAGCACCGCCGTACCGAGGTCGTTGCAGCCCACGTACGCCGGCGCGTCGGCGAAGTCCTTGCCGAGCCCGACCATGGCGGCCTGATGGCAGACGGCGTCGATCCCGTCGAGCGCCGCCTCGACCGAGGCCCGGTCCCGTACGTCCCCGACGACCAGCCGCTCGCCGTCCCGCATCGGCCGGGCCGGGGCCCCGCCGTGCGCGGAGGGCAGCAGCGCGTCGTACACGACGACTTCGTGGCCGCGGGAGACGAGGTCGCCCGCGATCTCCGACCCGATGAACCCGGCTCCGCCGGTGACAAGTACACGCATGCGTCCCACGCTAGGCGTGCGATCACGGAGCGGTCGGTACCCGCCACGGCATGTCACGGGACCGTAAGATCGCGCCCGCGTCGTCGAGCCGCACCACCCTTCGAAGGAGACGTCCATGGAGTACTTCGACCTCGGCACCCTCACGCGGCCCGTGTCGACGCGTTCGGCCGATGCGCAGCGCTGGTTCGACCGCGGGTTGGCGTGGACGTACGCGTTCAACCACGAAGAGGCCGTCAGCTGCTTCGAGAAGGCGGCGGACGCCGACCCCGACTGCGCCATGGCGCACTGGGGCGTCGCGTACGCGCTGGGGCCCAACTACAACAAGCCCTGGGAAGCCTTCGACCCGCTCGACCTGGAGCGGACCGTCCGCAGGACCCATGCCGCCGTCGAGCGGGCCCGCGCCTCGGCCGCCGGCGCGACACCCGTCGAGCGGGCCCTCGTCGAGGCGCTGCTCGCCCGCTACCCGCAGTCGCGGGCGGCGGAGGACTGCTCGGTCTGGAACCTGCCCTACGCCGAAGCGATGCGCGGCGTGTACGAACTCGCGCCCGACGACGCCGACGTCGCCACCCTCTACGCCGACGCGCTGATGAACCTCACCCCCTGGCGGCTCTGGGATCTGCGCACCGGCGAGCCCGCCGCCGACGCCCGCACGCCGGAGGCGAAGGCGGTCCTCGACCGCGCGCTGCTGAGCGAGGCGGGGGCCGACCATCCGGGCGTCCTCCATCTGTACATCCATCTGATGGAGATGTCGCCGACACCGGAGGACGCGCTGGTGATCGCCGACCGGCTGCGCGGATCGATGCCCGACGCGGGGCATCTGCACCACATGCCGTCGCATCTCGACGTGCTGTGCGGTGACTACCGTCGTGTCGTGTCGGCGAACAGCGATGCCATCAGGGCCGACGAGAAGTACGTGCGGCGGGCGGGCTCGATGAACTTCTACACCCTCTACCGCTCGCACAACTACCACTTCAAGATCTACGGCGCGATGTTCCTGGGGCAGTCCGCGACGGCCCTGGAGACGGCCGCGGAGCTCGAAGCCTCCATCTCCGAGGAACTGCTGCGCGTGGAGAGCCCGCCCATGGCGGACTGGCTCGAAAGCTTCCTGGCCATGCGTGTGCATGTGCTGATCAGGTTCGGCCGGTGGGCGGACATCCTCGCCCTGCCGCTGCCGGCCGACGCCGAGCTGTACTGCGTCACCACCGCGATGATCCATTACGCCCGGGGAGTGGCGTACTCGGCGACCGGACGGATTCCCGAGGCCGAGGCCGAACGCGAGGCCTTCCACCGGGCCGTGGGGCGGGTGCCCGAGACCCGGACGCTGTTCAACAACACCTGCCAGGACATCCTGGCCATCGCGTCGGCGATGCTCGACGGCGAACTGCACTACCGCAAGGGCGAGTACGACCAGGCCTTCGCCTCCCTGGAGCACTCGATCACGCTCGACGACAGCCTGCCGTTCGACGAGCCCTGGGGCTGGATGCAGCCGACCCGCCACGCGTACGGGGCCCTGCTGCTCGAACAGGGCCGCGTCACGGAGGCCGAGGCGGTCTACCGCGCGGACCTCGGCCTCGACAACACGCTCCCCAGACCCTCCCAGCACCCGGGAAACGTCTGGTCGCTGCACGGTTTCCACGAGTGCCTGCTGCGACTGGGCAGAACGGCCGAGGCCCGGATCGTCGCCCCCCAACTCAAGGTGGCGACCTCCCTGGCGGACGTCCCGATCACGGCCTCCTGCTTCTGCCGCCTCCCCACCGAGCCCCCACCCACCGACTGCTGCACGGCTTGAGGGCGCCGGGGGGCGTCGGGTCGCCCCACCTCCGGGCGTGGGGGCGCCTGCGGGGTCCCCGGGGGATACCCCCACCTCAGGGATGCGTGCCTGCCGCATGGGAAACAGAGGCGGCGTCAACAAGTCTTGTGGGCATGAACACTTACCGGAATCTCAGCCAGAGAAGTCTCCTCCTCGCCCTCTCCGTCGCCGCTGTCGCGGGGTCGTTGGTCGTCGGTGGGAGTGGGGGTGCGCGGGCCGTCGAGGGTGGGGGTGGGCGGGGGGTCGTGTGGGAGCCGTGTGCGCGGGGCGGGGGGCCCGTGGGGCAGGAGTGTGGGGAGTTGGAGGTGCCGTTGGACTACCGGGAGCCCGGTGGGGAGAAGGTGACCCTCGCCGTGAGCCGGGTGCGCAGTGAGCGGCCGGAGGCGCGGCGGGGGGTGCTGCTGATGCTTCCCGGCGGGCCCGGGGGCTCCGGGGTGCAGGCGCTGGCCACGAAGGGGGTCGCGTTGCAGCGGGAGATGGACGGGGCGTACGACCTCGTGAGCTTCGATCCGCGTGGGGTCGGCGGCAGTACGACCGCGAGTTGCGGGCTCGACGCGGACGACCGGTATCTGGCGCATCTGCGGTCCTGGCCCGGCCCCGACGGGGAGATCGGGGAGAACACGGCCCGCTCGCGCCGTACCGCCGAGGCGTGTGACGAGAACGGCGGCCCCGTGCTGCGCAGTTTCACCTCCGCCAACGAGGTCCGGGACGTCGAGAGCTTCCGGCAGGCGCTGGGGGTGGAGAAGCTGTCGGCGTGGGGGACCTCGTACGGCACGTACATCGGGGCCGTCTACGCGCAGAAGTACCCGGACCGCACCGACCGTTGGGTGCTCGACAGCAGCGGCGACCCGGACCACACGCGGGTCGAGCAGGGCTGGATGGCCAACACGTCGAGGGCCGTCGAGGACCGCTTCCCCGACTTCGCCGCCTGGGCCGCCGACCCCGACCGGGAGGCGGAGGGGCTCCGGCTGGCCGAACGGACCGAGGACATACGGCCGTTGTACCTCGCTCTCGCGGCGCGGCTGGACCGCGAACCCAAGGAGTCGACCACCGAGGGCAACCCGCTGACCGGCGGCATGCTGCGGCAGGCGTTCCTCAGCGGTCTCTACTCCGACGCCAACTTCCCCCGGCTCGCGCGTCTCGTCCAGGACGCCCGGGACCCGGCCGCCACCCCCGTGCTGACCCCCGACGTCGCCCAGCCGCTGCGTGACGAGGACGCGGCGATCACGTTGGCCGTCATCTGCAACGACGTCCGCTGGCCCACCTCCGTCGCCGGATACGCGCGCGCCACGGAGGAGGACCGCGCCCGCTACCCGCTCACCGCGGGCATGCCCAGGAACGTCCTGCCCTGCGCGTTCTGGAAGAACGGCCCCACCGAGAAGCCGACCCGCATCACGGACCGGGGCCCGTCCAACATCCTGATGATCCAGAGCCTGCGGGACCCGTCCACCCCCTACTTCGGCGCCCTGAAGATGCGCGAGGCCCTGGGCGACCGGGCCAGGCTCGTCACCGTCGACCAGGGAGGCCACGGTATGTACCTGGCGAACGGAAACGCGTGCGGGGACAGCAAGGTCACCACCTTCCTGAAGACGGGCGAGCGGCCCGAGAAGGACGTGTACTGCGGGAGTTGAGCACGGCCTAGCGAGCCGTACCGAGCAGCTGCGTCCAGTACGTACCCTTCTCGCCGCCGCCGCGGAAGCCGATGCCTATGTGGGTGAAGTCCGGCTTGAGGATGTTCGCGCGGTGTCCGGGGCTGTCCATCCAGCCCCGGACCACCTCCGCCGCCGAGCGCTGACCGCAGGCGATGTTCTCGCCGATGCCCCGGTGCGTGCAGCCGGCGGCCGCCGCCCGGTCCCACGGCTGCCGGCCGTCCGGGCTCGTGTGGGAGTAGAACCCCCGCGCGACCATGTCGTCGCTGTGCGCCTGCGCCGCCGACGTCAGCCGGGGGTCGGGGGCCAGTGGGCGCAGGCCGGCGGCCCCGCGCTCCGCGTTCGTCAGGGCGACGACGTCGGACGCCACGGCCGCCAGGCCGTGCGGGGTGAGCGGGCTCGCCCACACCGCCGTCCAGAAGATGTCGCCACCCGGGCCCGGGGCATGGGCGACCCCGACCGCCGAGAGGGCGGGATCGCGGACCGTACGGCCCATGCGGGGGTCCGAGAGGCAGTACGCCAGGAAGTCGGCCTCCGTACGCGGACCGGAGACCAGCTGCTCGGCGACGGCCAGATACGCGTACCCGTGGGACACGACCCGCTGGTGGAGGGAGACGCCCGTCCGTCCCGGCGCGGAACCGAGCCGCCCGTCCGCCGCCATGGCGGCGCAGTGCGCCAGGGCCGCCGCCGCGAGACGGGCGTCGGCCGTGACGGGCGGCGCACCGGACCGGGAGCGTTCGGCGTTGACCAGGGCGGTGAAACCGTCGTCGAACCGGGGACGCGCCGGCGGCGGCGCCGACCGGGCGGGCACCGACCGTGCCGGGGTCACACCCCGCGCGGCGGGGGCGTCCTCGGCCACCTCCACCCCGAAGTCCCGCGCGATCCCGGCCAGCCCGTCCGCGTAACCCTGCCCGAGCGCCCGTAGCTTCCACCCGCCGCCCCGGCGGTAGATCTCCGCGAGCAGCAACACGCTCTCGTGCGTCGGCCGCCCCGGGGTGAACCGGGCCAGCCCCCGGCCGCCGCCACCGGTCACCGTCAGCGTCGGCACGGGCAGCCGGCCGAGCGGGACCCCCGGGTCGGCGGCGCTCACGACCACGGTGACCCGGCTCGCTCCGGCGCGCAGCCGCTCCACCTCCACGATGACCGTGTCGCCCCGCAGGTGCGCGCCGGGCGCCGACGGCTGGTTGTAGAAGACGAAGTCCCCGTCGCCCGAGACCTTGCCGTCCTCGCCCGTGACCAGCACGGACAGGTCGAAGGGCCCCGGCACCCGGATCACGAGCGCGCCCCCGGGCAGGGGCACATTCCCCCCGGCGATCAGTTCGAGCATCGTGCCGCCCTCCTCCCTCTCCGTACCGGACCCGCTCCGGACCCGGCCCGGCCCCCCGGACCGGCTCCGAATTCGTTCGTCGACGGGAGAACGGCCGACGCGAGCCACCGGGTTCCCCCGTCCGCCCTCATGGCCACCACTCGCCAATTCCCCCACTCCGGGAACTCGGGCCCGCCACGCCGCGACAACTCATGAGGACGCGGAGACGGACGGACGCACACAGCGGACACGCAGCACGCACGCAGCGCACAGCGCACGGCACGCAGCACGCAGCACGCACGCCCGAGCACACGTGGAGGCCGATGTGACACGCGACGACTGGTACGACGACGACAGCCTCTGGGTCGACTTCGCCCCGGCCATGTTCTCCGGCGCCCGCGCCGAGACCGTCGCCGAGCTGGTCCGCACCGCCCCGCTGCTGGACTTCCCGCCCGGCTCCCGGGTCCTCGACCTCTGCTGCGGCCCCGGCCTCTTCCTCGTCCCCCTCGCCGCACGCGGCTACCGCGTGACCGGCGTCGATTTGAGCCCCGCCATGCTGGAGCGCGCCGAAGCCGCCTGCCGCGAGGCGGCCGTAGCAGCCGTAGCGGCCGAAGCGGCCGTAGCGGCCGAAGCGGCCGGGACGAGCGGGGCGCCCAACCCGCCCAACCCGCCCGGCCCGCCCGTGCAGCCCGAGGCTCCCGAGCAGGACACCGTCCGCCTCGTACGCGCGGACATGCTCACCTACACCGCCCCCGAGGCCTACGACGTCATCCTCAACGTCTTCACCTCCTTCGGCTACTTCGAGGACCCCGACGACAACCTCCAAGTCCTGCGCAACGCCTGGCTCAGCCTCGCCCCCGGCGGCCGGCTGCTCGTCGACGTCATGGGCAAGGAGGTGCTCGCGGGCTGGATCGGCCGTCCACAGGCTGTGGATCTGCCGGACGGTTCGTACGTCGTGCAGCGCGACACCGTCCTCGACAGCTGGCGCAGACTCCGTACCGACTGGACGCTCGTGCGCGGCGAGACCGCCCGCACCGCCTCCATCAGGTCCTTCCTCTACAGCGCGGCCGAGCTGCACGACCTCTTCGTCACGGCCGGATTCGCGGACGTCGAGTGCTTCGGGGACTTCGACGGCGGGCCGTACGACCAGAGTTCGCGCCGGCTGATCGTCCGGGGCCTGAAGAAGTGACGCCCGGCGCCACCCTCGGCAGGGGTCCGCCCGGCCCCGGCCCCCACCCCGATTCCCGTACGCCACGCTCCCCATCCCCGGAGGACCCGTACGCCATGCCCCAGCTCAGCCCCGCCACCCCCCGCCTGTCGGTCCCCGTGCACGACCACATCACCGACGCCATGAAAGCCCCGGCCTTCCTCCGGCTCTCCGAGAACGTCGTGCTGGCCCGCTTCGAGACCATGAAGGTGTACGCGGCGCTCGGCGCCGTGCGCGAGCTGCTCGAACGCGGAAGGGTCGTACCCGGCCAGACCCTCGTGGACAGCTCCAGCGGCATCTACGCCCTCGCGCTCGCCATGGCCTGCCACCGCTACGGCCTGCGCTGCCACATCGTCGCGTCGACCACCGTGGACGCCACGATGCGCGCCCAGCTGGAGGTGCTCGGCGCCACCGTCGACCAGATGCCGCCCTCGCAGAGCCTCCGGCTCGACCAGGAGCGCCGGGTCCGCCACGTACGCCAACTGCTCGACTCCCGGCCGGACTTCCACTGGATGCGGCAGTACCACGACGGCGTGCACCACACCGGCTACCGCGAGCTGGCCGCCCTCGCCGCCGCCGCGCTGCCCGGCGAAGACCTCACCGTCGTCGGCACCGTCGGCACCGGCGCGTCGACCGGCGGACTCACACGGGCGCTGCGCGCCGACGGCCGTACCGTACGGCTGGTGGGCATCCAGCCCTTCGGCAGCGTGACGTTCGGCAGCGAGGGCTTCAGCGATCCGGACGCGATCATCGCGGGCATCGGCAGCTCCATCCCCTTCGGGAACGTGTGGCACGAGCTCTACGACACCGTGCACTGGCTCGACTTCCGGCACGCCATGGCCGGCTCGGTCGCCCTGCTCAAGGAACACGCGGTGTTCGCCGGGCTGTCCACCGGCGCGGCGCATCTCGTCGCCGCCTGGGAAGCGGCGCGCGACCCGCGCCGTACGCATCTGGTCCTCGGCGCCGACACCGGACACCGCTACGCCGAGCGCGTGTTCGCCCGGCACACCGAGGCGTCCGAACCCAGCGCCCTCAAACCCCACCCGATCGACGAACTCGCCGAACTGCGCCCGCCCTGGGCCGTCATGGAGTGGGCGAGGCGGCCCGCGCCCCCGAACGCCGTCGTCACGACCGAGAGCGAGGCCGGCCGATGACCGTCGCCGCCCTGGAAGCGCTCTCCTTCGGCCTCGGGCGTACGGCGCGGGCCTGCCACGCGACCGGGCACCGGTTCGTCCTGCTGACCGGCGACCGGAGCGTCTACCGCCACGAACTGGCCACCCAGGACAGCCGCGACGCCATCGAGGTCATCGACGTCGACACCTTCGACCCGGACGCCGTACGCCGCGCGCTCGCGCACGTGCCCGACCTCGCCGGGCTGATCAACACGACGGACACCTGGAGCGGGCCCGCGGCCGACCTCGCACAGGAACTCGGGCTGCCGGGTCCGGATCCGGAGGCCGTAAAACTTCTTCGTGACAAGGCGCGCGTGCGGCGGACGCTGCACCGGGCGGGGTTGAGCGCCGGAACGTCGGTGGTGGTCGAACCGACGGTGGACAGCGCCGAGTCGGTGCTCGGGACCGTCGGGCTGCCCGCCGTGCTGAAGGTGTCCGCCGGGACGTCGTCGCGCGACGTGTGGATCGTTCAGGACGACGAGGGGCTGCGCGCGGCGCTCACGGAGGCGGAGGAGCGCGGGCGCGGGCCGGGCGGTCTGAACGGAGAGCTCTTCGCCGAGCCCTTCCTCGCCGGGCCCCTCTACAGCGCCGAGACCCTGAGCTGGGAGGGACACACGCGGCTGCTGGGTGTGCTGAGCCGGCAGACGTCGCGCCGTCCCGCCGTACGGGAGGAGGCCGCCGCCTTCCCCGTCGCCCTGCCCGACGACGAACTGGCCGCGATCGAGCGGTGGGTGGGGCAGGTGCTGGCGGCGGCCGGACACGACCAGGGCTTCGCGCACGTCGAGTTCGTCCGCACCCGGAGCGGACCGGAACTCGTCGAGATCAACCGCAGGATCGGCGGCGCCCTCGTCGCGGAGGCCATGTGCCGCACGCTGGAGGTCAACGTCTACGAGGCGCTGGTCGACGTCACCCTCGGACGCCGCCCCCGGCTGCTGGACGCGCCGCTGCGCCCGACCGGGCCGGCCGTCGCGTTCGTCCTCGTGTACGCGGACGAGCCCGGCGTCCTCGACGGGTGGGCGGGCCTGGACGGTCTCAACGCCTTTCCGGGCGAGGTGGGTTGGTACCCGGTCCGGGCACCGGGTGACGCCGTGCAGCACGTCGGCGACCAGCGCGGCTGCACCGGCATGGTGCTCGCGGAGGGGCCGACGGCCGAACTGGCGGGGCACCGGGCGTGGAGCGCGGCCACGACCGTGCGGCCGGTCATGAAGACGGCCGCAGGGAGGTGAGGGGCCGGCCCGGAAGGGCCGGGGAGGTGAGGGGCCGGTCCGGTCCGGCCGGCACCCTGACGGGGCCGCAACTCTTCCTCCTCGGCGCCTCGTTCCTCATCACCCTCGGCAGCTTCGCCGTACTCCCCTATATGTCCGTGCTGCTCCACGACCGCTTCGGGCTCGGCCTCGGGGTCGTGGGCGCCGTACTGGCCGTGGCGTCGCTGGTGCAGTTCTCCGGCGGCGTCGTCGGCGCGGCGCTCGCGGCCCGGATCGGACTGCGGGCGACGATGCTGGTGGCGCTCGCCGTACGTACGGCGGGCTTCGCCGCCTTCGTACCCGGGCTGACCCGGCCGGTCGTCGCGGTGGCCGCGCTGTTCCTGGTGTCGTGCGGGGCGGCGCTGTATCTGCCTGCCAACAAGGCCTACCTGGTGGCGGGTTGTGGGCCGGAGCGGCGGCCGGGGCTGCTGGCGGCGAGCGGCTCGGCGTTCAACGCGGGCATCGCCCTGGGGCCGCCGGCCGCCGCGCCCTTCGTACTGACGTCGCCGGCCGGGCTGTTCACGGGGGTGGCGGTGCTGTTCGCGCTGGTGGGGGTGGGGCACGCGCTGCTGCCGTGGGTGGCGGACTCGGCGGACTCGGCGGACGAGGCGGACGAGGCGGACGAGGCCGAGGAGCCGGGGGAGGCGGGGGAGCCGGGAGAGGGCTCGGGAACGGAGAAGAGTCCCTCAGGCCGCAAAGTACCGTCCGCCCTCCCGCCGTTCGCGTTCACCGTGCTCGCCGTCTACATCTTCATGTTCTTCCAGCACTACCTCGCCCTCTACGCCGTTCCCCGCACCTCCACCGCCTTCTACGGCACCGTCCTCATGGGTTACGCGCTCCTCCTCGTCCTCGCCCAGCCGCTCTCCGCGCGCCGGCTCGCGGCGCTGCCGTACGCGACGGCGCTGCGGGTCGGCTTCGGCGCGATGGCGGCCGGTACGGCCGTGCTCGCGCTCGGCGGGCGGGCGGGGATCGCGGCCGGCGCGGTACTGCTCTGCTTCGGCGAGATCGTCCTCTTCCTGAAGAACGACCTCGAAGCGCTCGACCGGTCGACCGCCCCGTCGGCGACGGTCTTCGGCAGACAGCGGCTGGCGGCCGGGCTCGGGGCGTTCGCGGCGGCCGTGGTCGGCGGTCAGATGTACGGGGCGGCCGAACGCGCCTCGGCGGTACCGGTGTTCTGGCTGGTGGTCAGCGCGCAGGCGGTGCTGCTGCCCGTGCTGCTGGTGGCGTACGTGACCGGTACCGCGCGGCGCCGCGCGGGCGGCGAGCTCGCCGAAGCTCACCACCCGCGCTGACGTGCGCGGACTCGCGGCTAGGCGCGCGTCATACGGGGACCGCCGCAACGGCTGCAACGGCTGTGGCGCCCGTAACGTCGGTAATCTCCGTAACACCTGTAACACCCGTAGCGCCCGTAGTGCACGCAGCACTCGCAGCACTCGCAACACCCGCGACGGCAGTGACAACCTCCCCGGCCATCGCGTCCGCGTCGCGCCGGGTCCCGCCCTCGCCGCCCGGCTCCCAGACCGCCGCGAGATCCCGCCGCGCGCGGGCGACCCGGGACCGTATCGTCCCCACGGGGCACCCGAGGGCGTCGGCGGCCTCGGCGTACGACAGCCCGAGAAGCCGGGTGAGTACGAACGCCTGCCGGCGCCCCGGATCCATCGTCGCCAGCGCGTCCGCGAGCGCCACGGACTCCTCGAAGCCCGGCAGATGCCGAGGCTGTGCGCGGTCCGCGACGGTCACCCAGTCCGCGGTGTCCGCGATCCGGGGCCGTACGGCGGCCCGCCGGTACCGGTCGACCACCACCCGGCGCGCGATCGCCAGCAGCCATACGCGCGCGCAGGAACGCCCCGCGAAGCGCGCGAGGCTCGCCAGCGCCCGCAGATACGTCTCCTGGGTGAGGTCGTCCGCGCCGCGCACGTCGGCGCTGAGATGCGCGACGAACCGGCGTACGTCGTCGTACGTGGCCCGTACGAAGAGTTCCGCCGCCCGCCGGTCGCCCAGCCCGGCGGCCAGGGCCCACGCGGTGATCTCGGAGTCGTCGGCGGAGCTGTGGGCGCGTGTGCCTCGCGCGGTCGTCGGATGTATGCGGGTGGGGGGTATGTGCCCGGGCTGTCTGGAGGCAGGCGTGTGCAGGGCAGCAGGTATCACGGAACGTCCTTCGCGTCCGGGCCGCGTGGCCCGTGGAGTGAGAGCGGTGAAGGTGAGGAGTGGAGATGCGCTCAGAACGCGAAGGGCGGGGGCCCGCGCCGCGACACGACGTGCGCGGCCGGGAGTTGGGCGGGCGGCCGGATCGGCCGGTACGCGACGGGGGGTGCGAGCACCGGGCGGTACGCTGTCCCGCCGCCGCTGAGCATCGTGTGGGCGAGCCGGAGCCGCTCGTACGCCAGGCCGTACGCGAACTCGCCGACGAACAGCGCGAGCGCGCCCATGAGTTGTACGAAGGCGTGGTCGCCGCGCCACAGCCACCAGCCGCACACCAGGCCGGCGAGCAGGTGGGCGCCGATCATGCCGGAGGTGAGGCCGGAGCTGTCGAGGAGACCGATCGGCCCGTTCATGCCGAGGAGTTCACCGAAGGCCTCGTGGGACGTCTCGCCGCCGGCGCCTCTGTCGCCTCCGCCGGCGGTGGTGCCGGCGGAGGCGGCGCCCGTGTGGCCGGCGTCGTGTCCCGCGTGGCCGCCGCGCGGAGCGGGGTGCAGACCGCTGAACACCGCGTGCAGCAGCAGCTGTCCGGCGGCGCTCGCGCCGACGATCAGGGCGCCGCCGCGTTCTCTGCGGGACAGCCACCAGCCCGCGACGCACACCGGCAGGAAGGCGAAGGCGAGGGCGCGCGGCGGCAGGGGGTCACCGGACGACAGGGTGTGGCCGAGCGCCGACACCACGACGCACACGGCGGCGAAGACCGCGGTGCGCGCGAGGCGGAGTGCGGGTCCGGCTCCCATGGCCGTCATGGTGCCAGCGTGACACGGCGGTCGCGAAAGGCCGCCTGATGGGCATACATCGGATGTTCAGGCGCTTTGCGGGGACATGGAGTTGGTGTGATCCAGCTCACATGAAGTGCTCGGGAACTTCTCGGTCCCGGCCACCGACACCTCCAACAGTACGACCGCGCACCAATCCGTACGACGGCAGATGACGGAACCGGAGACCGCCCGATGAATCCGCCCCCAGAGCCAGTGACGCCCGACGCAGAGAAGACCGTGGCCTCGGCCCCGCACGCCGACCCCGCCGACCCCGTCGGCCGCGTCGGCGAAGGCGCGACCGCCGGGACCGGCGAGGCCGACGCGACCGCCGATGCCGCAGAGGCCGGCGCGACCGGCGAAGCGGCTCCCTCGGCGGCGTCCCCGGGGTCCCCCGCGTCCGCCACGGGGGCCACCGCGGTCACCGCCGCCGCAACCGCCACCACGCCGCGCGTCACCCTCCGCTCGGATCTGCGGGCGAGCTGGCTCGACGGCCTGGTCGCCCTGCTCGTCACGGCCGTTGTCTTCGTCATCCTCTACGTACGTATCGAGTCGGAGACGTCGTCCACCCTGACGGTCATGCCGTTCATGGCGGACACGAGCGAATTCTGGATGTACTACCTCAGCCAGGCCTTCGGCTGGTCCGCACTCCTCTGGGCGTGGGGCACCGTCATCATCGGGCTGCTCCTCTCGGGTCCGCGCCCGGCCCGACTGCCGCTCTCCGGCCCGACCCTTGAGCGTCTGCACCGCACCACCAGCCTCAACACGATCGCGCTCATCGTCGCCCACGCGCTGCTGTTCGCCGCCGAGCTGATCTACCAGGACACCGACTCCTGGCCCTCACGGCTGGGCAGCGCCGTCCTGGAGACGTTCATCCCCGGCGGCTACAACTCCGGCACCGGCGTCTGGGCCATGCCGATCGGCCAGGCCGCCCTCTATCTCGCGATCCCGCTCGGTCTGCTCTTCTATGTACGCCACCGCATCGGCCCGAAGACCTGGCGGATCCTGCACCGCTTCGTACTCGTCGTCTACGTCCTGAGCGTGTGGCACACCCTGCTGTACGGCACCAACGTCTGGTACGACGGAGCCTTCCGCAACACCGTGTGGCTGCTCCAACTCCCCATCGCCGCACTCTTCCTGCTCCGTCTCCTGCGTCCCGCCCGCCGCTCGGAACGGCTCCTGTCGCCGGCCGCGCACCGCGGGTCCAAGGCCGGATGGACGCTGCGCCTGACGGGGCGGGTGGCGGCTGTGGCCATCATCGGTGTCCTGGTCGCGGTGATCGCCTCGGGCCGTGACGGCGGGCGTACGGTGCCGCCGGAGGACACGTCGTCCACACACGTCCACGACGACTGACGGCGACGACTGACGGCGGCGCCCGACACCGGCGCCCGCCACGCCCAACAACGGCACCCAACAACGGCGGACGACCGCTTCCCACCGCGGCCGTCCGCCGCCTCCCAACCGGACCGTTACCGTCCACCCCGTAACGTCCGCACCTTCTCCACCAGCCTGCCGCCTTCTCCGCCCCGCCCCCCGCGCGCAGGGGCAACCGGCCGCGCCGGAGCGGGCGTTGCCCATGTGAATTCCATTCAGTTGCCATGGAGCACGGCACCCGAGGTCGCCATACTTTCCAGAGGGAACAACCACCCTCGACATGGTCGATTCGGAGCGTGCTGTGATCGACGAGACGACAGCGGGGCTGCTGGAGGCGGCAGGCCCGCAGATGTACCGGCGGAACGCTTTCCGCATCACCGGTCTGCCCACATACGCGGACCGGCGGACGGTACGGCAGCGGCAGCAGCGCATCACCCCCGCGCTCGAACTCGGTGCCGACGTCGACCTCGGACACTCGCTCCCCGTCGGTCTCGACGACATACGGGGCGCCTTCGACCGTATCCTCGGCGACCCTCGCCGCCGGCTGGTCGACGAACTGTTCTGGCTCTGGGACGCGGACGAGGACGGGAGCGGGGGCGGGGACGGGGGCGGGAACGCGAGCGGCGTCGGCGGGAACGCCGTCGGGGGCGGAAGCGGCGGAACACAGCACGGGCAGGGCCCCTCCTGCGACTGCCCGAAATCGCTGCACCGCGACCACGACGCCGCCGTACGCGCGCACAGCGCGGCGCTCGACATCAGCGCCGACGAACTGTCGGCGCGCTGGGGTGACTCCGAGGCGACGCGACTGTGGACGGAGGCCTCCCGGCTGTGGGGCCAGGTGCTGCGCCGCGCCGTCTTCTGGGACCACGTGCGGCACCGTATCGCCGTCCTCGACGACCGGCAGCTCGACGACTCCGTGGTCGACACACTGCGCGACGCCATGCCGGCCACCCTGGTCAAGCCACTGATCGAGCTGGCGTCGACGGCGTCGAACACCGCCGACCGCCTGCTGCTCACCAAACTGGCGCACGGCTGGCCACTCGTACCGTCCAGCCTGGTCGAGGACCAGTTGGAAGAGGCCGCCGCGCCTCACTACGAGTCGCTCCGCGCGACCGCCAAACGGGCGTCGTCCCAGTTGGAAGGGGGGGACTGGGACGGCGCCGCGGCACAGGCGTACGAACACGCCCTGCCGGCCCTGAAAGAGCTGGAGGCCCTGGTCCCGTACGCCAGGCACCGGCGCACCTCGACCGCCCGCAACGACATCGCCGTCCTGCTCAACAACTGCGCCACCGCCGCCACGGACGCGCTCGGACCGGCCGCGAACCTGAAGGCGTCGAAGTGGTTCCGCACCGCGGGCGAACTGGCGACGGACCCGGTCACACAGCAGACGATCAGGACCAACCGCGAGGGTCTGCGCGACATGATGGAGACGTTCAACTCCATCGAGACGCAGGTCGAACAACTGGTCGCCGCCGGCCGCATCAGCCTCGCCAGAACCCTGCTGCTGAACGTCAAACGGCAGCTCGCCGGCGGCCCGGGGACCGAGGAGATCGACCAGATGCTGGCCGATCTCCGTGACTGGCCCCCCGGTTCGTACCTCACGGGCAGCTCGGGCGGGAACCGCACCCCCGGCCTTGGCCGCAAGGTCTTCACCCTGGTCATGGCCGTCGTGCTGCTGCTCCTGCTCGCGCGGGCGCTCACCGGCCTGTTCGACAACGACGACGGCGACGGCACTGGCGCCCGGCCGGGCGCAGGCACCGTCGTCCTCTCCGCCACCGACGCGGACGAGAACGACCCGGTGGGCGGCTGCATAGAGCGCGAGTCGGACTGGGAGATCGGCGCCCGCGAGGTGGCCGTGGTCCCGTGCGAGGACGCCCACTGGGGTGAGGTGGTGTCGTACGAACCGCTGATCAGCGCGGAGTCCACGTATCTCACCCGCACGTACCCGGGAGCGGACCAGGCGGTGGCGCTCGCCCGCTTCCGGTGCGAACTCAGGCTGGCCAGGCTCGGTGACGAGGGAGAAGGGCTGGCGGTGAGTTACACGGTGCCCCCCAAGGAGGTCTGGAACACGGGGGTCGGATCGCCGCTGGGCGCCGAGTACACGACGTGTGTGGTGCACCGGGCGGACAACGGGGCCATGACGGAGGAGGACCGGGTGCCGCTGAACATCACCGGAGGCGGGGCACCGGCGCTGATGGACACCTTCAGCCAGTTCGTCCGGGACAACGCGCCGGTGGGGTCGTGCGTCCAGACCAAGAAGGATCTGTCCGCCGAGTCGATCGATCTCCCCATCGTGCCCTGCGAGGAGCTGCATTGGGCGGAGATCATCGGCTACCCCGTTCTGTACGAGGCCGATTCCACACATTGGCCGGGCAACGAAGTTGTCTACGCCCGCGCGAAGGCCGCGTGCGAGGATCTGACCAAGGACTCGCCGAGCGCCAGCATGCGCCTGCATGTCGTCTATCCCGCCCAGGACTGGTGGAGTGGCCTGGACAGCCCGATCTACGCCATGTGCGCCATGTCCTACCCGGGTGACAACAGCTTCGGCGGCGGGCTGTGACCACACCCCCGTCCGAGCGGCGGCTACCGATGATGACCATGGAGGAGAGACGGTTGGTGGGGGTCAAGGGGGCCGCTCTGCGTGTGAGTTCACCGGAGGGGACACAGACCGTCTTCGAGCTGAGCGGTGTGTCGGTCACCGTCGGGCGCGCCGTGCCCGAGCGGGCCCCCGACGTGGGGCTCGGTCCCGACCCGCAGCGCTGGGTCGGGAGACTGCACTGCACCCTCGACTTCGCCGACGGCATGTGGTCGGTGACGGACAACGCGAGCGTCAACGGGACCCTGCTGCGGCACGGCGACACCATAGAGCGCCTCCAGGCGCGCAAGCGCATCCAGCACGGGGACACGGTGCTGATCCTGGGCGACATGGACCCCGAAGGGGAGCCGGTGTACTGGGAGTTGACCTTCCTGGACCCGCACACCACCCGGCCGGCGCCGTTCGGTTCGCCGTCGGACGTACGCCACACCGGGCCGTGCCTGCGGTACGACTGGGTCGCCGCCAGGGCGTACCGCAACGAGGACGGCGAGGAGACCCTCATCACCGGACTGCGGCCCCAGGGGCACCAGTTGCTGCGGTACATGGCGGGACGCAGTACGAGCGGGGCGGCCGTCGCCTGCGAACACGCGGAGCTGATCACGGCGTTGTGGGGATCGAACGAGGAGTGGGCGGCGCACCGCTCGTACAGCAGGGCCGACATCGCGGGTGTCGTACGGGCCGTACGGCGCTGCATCGAGTCGGATCCGTCGAATCCGAAGATCCTGGAGACGGTGACGGGCATCGGCTACCGGCTCAACGTCCTCTCGGTAGGCGGGAGTACGGGGCAACGGGCGGCCGGTGGCCATGAGGCGGGAGAGCGCGGCTCCAAGGAACGCGGTGCCGGCGAACGGGGTGCCGGGGAACGCGGGGACCACGCGGGTGAGGGGGAGTTAGGGCTATGACACTCCTCGGCCCCGGTGACCGGGTCAGCGACACCCTCGTGATCGACCGCCTGCTGGGAGAAGGGGCGTTCGCCGAGGTCCACCGGGTGCAACACGCGTATCTCGGCTCCCAGGCGATGAAACTGTTCAAGCGCGTCGCGTCCCTGGAGGAGACGGCGCAGATGCTGGACGAGGCCCGGCTGCTGTCGACCCTCGGACACCCCAACATCGTCCGGCTCTTCGACGCCAACACCGTACGGACCCGCGAAGGGCTGCGCGGCTACTTCACCATGGAGTACGTGGCGGGCGGCAGCCTCGAACGCCTCGCCGCCGCACACAAGTCGATGGTCCCGACAGAGCTGGTCGCCGAGGTGATGACACAGATCGCGACCGGTCTCGCCGTCGCGCACGCGCAGGACCCGCCGATCGTGCACCGCGACGTGACCCTCGCCAACGTCCTGATCGGCTACGACGATTCCGGCATGCGGGTGCGGGTGAGCGACTTCGGGCTGGCCAAGCGCGCCGATCCGTTCACGCATCTGGCCAGTGCCCAGGGGACGTACGCGTTCATGGCACCCGAAGTGATGCGTAACCAGGGCTACTCGTGCGCCAGCGACGTGTGGTCGGTCGGCGTGATCGCGTACCTGCTGCTGACGAACCGCTTTCCGTTCCACGGGGGCGGGGAGGAGTTCTCGTCGTTCTCCTTCGGGAGGTTCAACCGGTCGCTGCTCCCGCCGAGCAGTTACAACGACGAGGTCGACGCGGACCTGGACCGCATCGTGCTCGCCACGCTGGAGATCGACGCGCAGAACCGGCCGGCCACGGCCCAGTTCCTCGCGGACGCGCTGCGCGAGCGCGCGGAGTCGCTGGCGGACGCGGCGGCCGAGGCCGCGGAGGCGGCGCGCCGCGGCGGGGCGGACGGAGGCGGGGTCGGGGTCGGGGGCGAAGGCGGTGGCGGGGCTTCCGCGGGTTCCGACTCCGGTACGGCGGGGGCCTCGACGACCATCGCCGCCGCCGCTCCCAAGGGTCCCACCAAACGTCCCAACAGGCCGCCCACGGAACGTGCCAAGCGGCTGGCCGAAGAAGCACTCGCACTGGCCCGCTCGCCGGGGGAACTCGACCGCGCCGCCGACCTCATGGAGGAGGCCGTCAACTTGTCGCCATATCTGCGTGACCTGCATCTGTCCAAGCTCACGCTGTGGCGCCGGGGGGTGATGATGTGAGCGGGCGGCTCTCCCGGCTCATGGCCGACCTGCATCAGCGCAGGCACCACCGGGCCTTCCGGATCGCACCGTTGCCGTGGGACGAACAGTCGCGCGAGGAGCTGGAACGGCTGCTCGCGTCGGTGGCGGCATCGGCTGCGGCTGCCGCTGCGGCTGCGGCGGTGGCCGTGGATACGGGTGCGGGCTCCGGGCAGGGTGCGGGGGCCGGTGCGGGTGCGGTGTCCGGGGCGGGCGGTGGCGCCGGCTCCATAAGCGGCGGGGCGTCGGCGGGTTCGGACGGGTCCGGCGGCTCGGGGGACCCCGCCGGCCCCGTCGATCCCGCCGGCGATCCGCTGGACGCCAAGGCGCTGGCCGACGCCGCGACCAATCTGTGGCGTGCCCAGCGCAGGCTCAACCGCCGGGGGGAGGCGTCGTCTTCGCGTTCACGGCAGACCAGCCGCTATCTGCGTTACTGCCGCGAGGCGCTGGACGAGGCGGGGTTGCTCGTACAGGAACACGAGGGCGACGCGTTCCATGCCGGACTGTCGCTGGAGGTCCTGACCTTCCAGGAGGACGCCTCGCTGACGGCCGAGACGGTCCTGGAGACCGTCAAGCCGACGATCTATCTCAACGGCCGCCGCATTCAGATGGGCGAGGTGATCGTCGGCTCTCCGCCCGCGCCCCCTCCGTCGGAGCCCCAGCCTGAGCCTGTAGCCGAGCCCGAGCCCGAGCCCGAGCCCGAGCCTGTAGCCGAGTCCGTGCCCGGGTCCGCGCCCGCTGACGCCGTTCCGGCTCCGGAGGACGTGCGGCCGGAGCCCGAGGACTCCGTCCCCGCGGACTCCGTGCCCGTGCCCGTACCCGCGCCGGCTCCCGCATCCGCGTCCTCCCCTACCTCCACCCCCACCCCCACCCCCACCCCCGCATCTGTCCCGGAAGCACCGTCCAGCTCGGACCACGAGAGGACCGATCATGCGTGACACCGTCGACTTCGGTATCGACCTTGGTACGACCAACAGCGCCATCGCCGTCGTCGAGGGCGGCAACGTGTCCGTCATCAAGAACAACGACGGCTGGGACATCACACCCTCGGCGGTGTGGATCCCCAAGAAGGGCAGGGTCCACGTCGGCCGCCAGGCGCGGGACCGCGTGGAGCACGATCCGGGGAACGCCACGGCGGAGTTCAAGCTGGAGATGGGCCTCGCCGACTCACGTAAGACCTTCACCGCCGCCGACGTCTCCCTCAGCCCGCCGCAACTGTCGGCGGAAGTGCTCCGGTCGCTGCGCGCGGACGCCGCGCACCACACCGGCACCCCGCCCGAGTCGGCGGTGATCACGGTCCCGGCGGCCTTCGCCCTCAACCAGAACAAGGCGACCATCGAGGCTGCCGAGCTGGCCGGATTCACCTCCGCGTGCCCGCTGGTCCAGGAGCCGACGGCGGCGGCCTTCGCGTACGGCTTCCAGGACGCCACCGACCGGGCGTACTGGATGGTGTTCGACTTCGGCGGCGGCACCTTCGACGCGGCTCTCGTCAGCAAGCGCGACGGCGACCTGCGGGTGCTCAACCATGCCGGTGACCCGTTCCTGGGCGGCAAGCTGATCGACTGGGCGTTGATCGAACGGCTGCTGGTGCCCGCAGCCGCCACCGAGCTCGGGCTCACGGGCATGCGCAGGGACAACCCGCAGTGGCGCGGCAACTTCGCCAAGCTGAAGCGCGCGGCCGAGGACGCGAAGATCCATCTGTCCCGGCGGGACCAGATCGAGATGATGATCGACCTCAACGACGCCGACGGGAACCCCCTCACCCTCGAACACACGCTGACCCGTGGCGAACTCGACTCGATCGCCGAGCCGTTCTACGTCCGGGCCATCAACCTGTGCCGTGACGCGATCACCGAAGCCGCCCTCACCCCGGACGACATCGACCGACTGCTGCTCGTCGGCGGTGTGACGCTCTCTCCCGGCCTGCGCGAACGGCTGGCCGACCCGCGCCACGGCCTCGGCATCGAACTCGACGTCAGCCTCGACCCGACGACGGTCGTCGCTCGTGGCGCGGCGATCTTCGCCAGTACGGTCCGGATCCCGCGGTCGAAGACGGCGCCGGTCCCGGCCGGGCAGTTCGCCGTCGAGCTCTCGTACGATCCCAGTGTCACCACCCTCCAGCCCACTGTCGCCGGGCGCGTGCGCGGCTCTTCGGAGTCGGGGGCAGGGGCGGGGGCTGGAGCGGCCTCGGGGGCGGTTTCGGTGTCGAAATCCGGGGCCGGGTCGGGGTCCGGGTCGGGGATGAGCTTCTCCGGTTACACGGTGACGGTGAACAATCCGGACGGTCAGCCGCCGTTCCACTCCGGCGCCATCTCGCTGAACGCGGAGGGCGTGTTCATCACGGATGTGGCCGTCGCCCCGCACACGACGTCGAAGTTCGTCGTCGAGCTGACCGACCCGTCGGGCGCGCGCTGCGAACTCGCCTCCAACACGCTGTCGATCACCCACCGGGACGTGGAGTTCGGTGGCGTACGGCTCGCGCACTCGCTGGGCATCCAGCTCGCCGGGCAGGTCTTCGCGCCGATGCTGCGCAAGGGCGCGACGCTGCCGACGTCGGTGCGTGAGGTGTTCCGTACGTCGGCGGCGCTGCACCGCTCCGACGCGGACGCGACGATCCGGATCCCGGTGATCCAGGGCGAACGCACCCGGGCCGACCGCAACCGTGGGGTCGGCATGCTGGAGATCCGGCCGCGCGACATCCGGATCGACCTGCCGGCGGGCAGCGAGGTCGAGGTGACGGTCGAGGTCGACGCCTCCAGCATGGTCACCGTGGTCGCGGATGTGCCGCTGGTGCAGGCACAGTTCGAGGCGGAGATCAACTTGGACGACATCCGGGCCAAGGACCCCGAGGAACTGCGCGACATCCTGGACGAGGCCGAGGGGCGGCTGGTCGCGCTGCGTGGATTCGTGGCGGACGCCGGCTCGGCCGACGCCGAGCGACGGCTGGCGAAGCTGGACGAGGAGCGGTCCGTCAGCACGGCCCGCGAGCAGGTGGACGCGTCCGCCGTGGACAACGGCGCCGCCGCCACGGCGGAGGAGAGACTGCGCGATCTGCAGGCCGAGTTGGACGACATCGCGGACGCGGTGGGGCTGCCCGGTCTCGTACGGGATCTGCGGTCGGCGATCGCCGAGGCGGAGGAACTCGTGCGCCAGCACGGCGACACGGCCGACCGGCAGGAGCTGGCCGCGATCCAGAGCCGGGCGAACGAGGCGATCAACGCGCAGGACTCGGTGGCCGTTCGCGCACTCATCGACCGGACGGGGTCGCTGCTGTTCGAACTGGAGCGGCGGAGCCCCGACTGGTCGGTGAAGCTCTTCTACACGCTTCAGGAGATGCTGCGGGCGTCCGGGCAGGCCGGACCGCTCATCCAGGAAGGGCACCGGGCCATCGCGGCGAACGACCGACAGGGTCTGGACGCGGTGAACCAGCGGCTCTACCGGCTGCTCCCGAAGGATGAGCAGGAGAAGGTCGTCTGGCTGGGCAGGGCGTGAGCGGCATGACTGATGCCAGCGGTGGTACGAGCGGTGCGGGCGGGGCGGCGGGTGGGAGCGGGGCGAGCGGTGTGGATGGCGCGACTGGCGCGGGCGGGGCGAGCGGGGTGAGCGGGGTGCGGGTGACCGATTCCGCGCACGCGCGGGCCCTGAGCCTGCAACTCACCGTCAACCGCGCGCACTCGGCGGCACGCGCGGGCGATCTCGACCGGGCGGCGCGGCTGCTGGACGAGCTCGACACCGGCGGCCACCTGGACACGGCGCGGGTCAGCTTCGCGAAGGCCGACTCCGGCGCTCCGTCGGGCGCTGCCTCGGGGGCCGAACGGGCGACCGTGGTGGCCGCCCTCAACCTGCGGGCCAAGGTCCACGCGCAGCGGGGCGAGCTGACCGAGGCGGACGCGTGCTGGACCCGGGTGGAGGCGCTCGCGCCCGACGATCCGGACGCGGCGGCCGGCCGTCTCACTCTCGCGAAGATCGCCTCCGGACGCCGCCACGCCCGCCCGGTCGTCCACACCGGGCGGGTCGCGGTGATCGCTGCGGCGCTGGCCGCCACGGTGGCGGGAGTCGCCCTGGTCGGCGGCGCCGTCCGGCTGATCTCGGACGGTGGCGACGACGCTGGCCGACCCTCGGGTTCGGTGACCGAGGCGGACTCGGAATCGGACCGGCTGCAGGCCGAGTCGCGACGTGCCGATGAGTTGGCGAAGCGCATTGCCGACCAAGAGGCGGACGACTCTGCGGAGGCGGAGCGCCGCGACAGCACGCTCGACGAGGTCGCGAAACGACTGGCGATGCCGGGCGTCGAACTCCGGCGGCATGCCGATGACATCCAACTGGTCTTCAGCACGGGGGTGTTCCCGTACGACTCCGTGATCAGCCGGGAGGGTGCCACGGCCCTGACGGAGATCGGCCGCAGGCTGGCCGACCTGAACTCCGGTGCCGATGCCGGTCCGGGAGCCCCGGAGAAGGGGGCGGGGGCGGAGACCGGGGTGGAGACCACGGTGGTGGGCCACTCGGTCGTCGTGCCCGGTGGGTCCCCGAGCGGCGGCTCGGTGGTCGCCCTGGAGCGGGCCAGGGTCGCGGCCCAGTATCTGGCGGAGGACAGTGATCTGCGGCTGACGGACTTCCGGCTCGTCAGCGCGGACCAGCGGCGGGGCCCCTTCCCGGCGACCGACGCGAACGCCCCCCGGAATCGCACCGTGACGCTGCTGATCACCCCGAAGGAGCCACCTGCCGCCCGCTGACGTGGCTCCCCCACCCGTCGCTGACTACCGTGCGGCGAACTGCGTGAGGATGGCCTGCACTTCGTAGATGTCGACGCCCTTGGTGAAGGTTTTCTGGATCGGCACCGAGGCTCCGGAGAGCCAGATCTTCAGCTCTGCGTCGAGATCGAAGGTGCCGGCCGTCTCCACGGCGAAGTGCGTGATGCTCCGGTACGGGATGGAGTGGTACTCGGTCTTCTTGCCGGTTATCCCCTGCTTGTCGATAAGGATCAGCCTCCGGTCGGTGAAGAGGATGCTGTCCCGGATCAACTGGTAGGCGGCATGCACCTGTTCGCCCTGTCCCAGCAGACGCGCGTAGTCCTGCTGGGCGGTGGCCGGGTTGATGGTGTGTGCGTTTCCGAAAAGCGCCATGACATCCCCGATTCATCCAACGTGCACGATTTTCGTACTGTACGGCTGAGAGGGCCGGGGCCGGGGAGTCACCGTAGGCCCGTAGCGCAGCCGTAGCAGAGCTGTATCCGGGGGCCGGGTGCGCGAGATCCGGCGGGCGGGCGGGGGGGATTGGGGGGTCCGGGGCCCTGGCGTCCGGGCCGCTCTCCGAACTGTACGACTCCCTCCTACGAAGGACACGGAAGCCGAGCGGGGCTCCGCGGCCCCAGGGGCGGGGCCGCGGACGCGGAGGCCTGCTTCCGGACCTGATCACAGGTCAGACGCGCCGGACGGTGATGTCGCCAACGCCGGTGACGGCACTGACCCGGACGGTGTCGTCGGACTTCCGGAGCACGTCGGCGGGCCAGACGGCGTCGAGGCCGTTCCTCACCCTTCCGCTTAGGGTGCCGGTCTCCAGCGAGACGGCGGTGCCGCCCCGGACACCGACGTCCAGCGCGCCGACCGAGGATTCGAGCACGACGGTCCCGCGCATCACCTCGTCGACCCGGATGGCGCCCGCTGCCGTCTCGGCCCGGACATCGGCGTGTGCCCGCCCCACACTGATGGCGCCATTGGCCGCGGTCACCCGCAGGTTGCCGGTGACATCGGCCGCGTTGGTGTCGCCGTTGACGTTGCTGATGACCGCCGGCCCGTCGATCTCGCCGATCCGCACCCTGCCGCACCCGGAGATGTCGGACCGGCCGACCGCGCGCCGCACGTCGACATCGCCGTGCGAGGTGGTCACGCTCAAGGCGCCGGACTCGTCGACCCGGATGTTGCCGTACTGGGTCTCGAACCGGCATTCACCGATCCGCCCCTCGCAGCTGAGGTCCGCCATGGCCGAACTGCCGTGTACGGCGGAGCCGGTGGGCACCGAGATCTGTACGTGGATCGAGCCGCCCTTGCGGAACGAGGAAGGCCTCTGCTTCGGCCCCCTGATCAGCAACTTTCCATGCGAGTAGGTGACCTCGGTCTTCTCGGCGGCCTTCCGGTCGCTCTCACTGGAGGCGCTGCTCGGCCGTACCTCCACGACGGTGTCGGCGCGGTCCCCGGCGATGACCTCGACCGTGCCGAGATCCAACTGCACGTTGGCGGTGATCGGTTCAGGAGTGTTGAAAGTAGGCATGGCTGTCCCGTCCTTGTCGGTCTGTAGGAACCCCCGCCATCTGGGACGGAGGTGAGATGCATGGGCCGTGTCGGCGGTAGTCGTTGTGGCAGGGGCGGGGTTACCGCGTCCAGCCGGTGTGGCTCTGCCCGCTCCCCTGCGCCGGGCAGAGACGGTCGGCGTACCGCTTGAGGCCCATAACGCCATCATGGCATCAGTGTGGCGCCAAAGCAAGAGTGAATGGCTCAGAGGTGGCGCACCGATGGCGCGCCTATCCATCTGCTCTGGTGAAGCCGCAGTTCAGACGCCCCCTCCCGGATGTGTCACCGCACCGAAAACGGTGGTGTCACTGCCATGCACTCCCGGCACTCGACACCATCGAGTGCACCAGGCACCCCGAAGCTCCAGGGGGCCCTATGCGCCAGATGGCATCACCCCGGTTACCGCCGGCATCCGGCTCACGCGTCGCGGAATTTGAACATCGCCGCCCCCGCGACCAGCCCTGCTCCCGCCCATGCCCCCAGGACCGCGAGACCCGACCAGGGTCCGATGGGCAGGGCGTCCAGGTTCTTGGTCGCTTGAACGGCCAGCCCCGCCGAGGCAGGCGCCCACTCGCGTATTCGTTCCCGCCAGTCCTCGTTGCCCAGCAACTCGACCAGGGCGGGCAGCGCGTAGAGCAGCGCGAGCACCGTGGTGATTGCCCCGGCCGTGTCGCGGACAACGGCGGCCACGCCCAGCGCGAGCAGAGCTATCAGGCCTAGGTAGAGGACAGTGCCCACGGCCGCACGCAGGGCCGGTCCCTCGGCGAGGGAGAGAGGCGCCGCGCTGAAGCCGTTGCCGGGCAGGATCAACCGGCCGACGAACAGCGAGCCGAGCACGGCGACGATCCCCGCGGCCAGCGCTCCACCCGTGACGACCACCGCCTTGGCGGTGAGGACACGGACCCGGCCCGGCACCGCGGTCAGCGTGGCCTGGATCGTCCCCGTCCCGTACTCGCTGCTCATCGCCAGCACCCCGAACGCGGCAACGGCCGCCTGGCCGAGCCAGACTCCGGTGAGGCTGAGCCTGACGGTGTCCTCCTGACACTCGTCCGGCGACGGGCACTGGTCGGTCGACACCGTCCCGGTGGCGGCCGCGCCCAGCACCCACGTCAGCGCCGCCACGGCGACCAGCAGCCACCATGTGCTCGGTACCGTACGGAGTTTCGTCCACTCCGCGTGGAGGGCGCCCCTCATGCGTCCCTCCTGCGCATTCGCCAGACCGCGACTCCGAGGAGCACCACTGCCCAGGCGCACAGCACCAGGAGTCCCGCCCAGGGGCCTTGTGGATAACAGCCGTTCTCGGGAAGACAGACGGCGTCCACGTGCTCGTACTCCGGCAGCGTGCGCTGTACCGCGAAGCCGGCGAGCGGGGTCAGTTTCATCACCGATTGCGCGGCACCGATCGGCAGCCCGGAAAGCAGTACGAGCGGCAGGACGAGCGCGACCACGATCAAGGTGACGGCCACGGCGGTGTTCCGCAGGATCGCGCCCACGGCCAGAGCCAGCACGGCGACGGCGGCCAGCAGCACGGCGGTGCCGACGACGGCGCGCAGCACGGGCCCGTCGGTGAGGGCAACGTCCGGATGGAAGAGGGGATTGGGCATCCGCTCGCGCAGCTCGGGCTCGCCGAGCACGAACGACAGCACGGCTGCGACAAGGCCGGTCAGGAAGGTGACCCCGGCCAGGACGACGGCCTTCGCGACCAGCACCCTGCCCCGGCGCGGACTGGCCGTCAGCGTGGTGAGGATCACGCCTCGCCGGTATTCGGCGGTGATGAACAGCACCCCCAGCGCCACCAGCGGAATCAGCCCTATCTGTGCTCCCGCGAGAGACTGCTGCGTGAGGTCGGCGTCGGGTGTGAACGGCGCGACGTCGCCGGAGCCCGTCAATGTCCACGTGCCGGACTTCTCCGTGGAACCGCTGCCCAGCGCCCCCTTGAGGTCCTCGATGCTGCCCCCGCCGACGGTGTCCTGGCGCCAGGCACCCTGCCCGCCGTCCACCGTGGCATGGTCGAAGGCGGCGGTGATCCGTGCGGGCCTCCCCCCGACCGAGGTGGAGCCGAACTGCCTCTGCACCATGGTCTCTTGGGGCGTTGCCACGAACAGGCCCGCCTGAACGGTCTCCGGCAGGCCGGCGACCCGCGTCGTGCCGACCTTCGCCCACGTATCCCCGTCGGCCGACCGGTACGCGGTGAACCGGTCGTCGGAGCGGGTCAACCGCAGCCAGTGCGGCCGGTCCTGGGCGATGGCGCCCCCGGCGGAGTCGTGGGTGAAGTCCGACTGGAGCCGGACACCGTGTCCCGGCGTGATCATGACCGCCGCATAGGACGATCCTGCCTCCGTGCTCTTTTTGATCACCACTCCGGCCTTGGCCCACGGCTCGGCCTTCCGCCCTTCCCGTCCCTTGGGCGGGAACACCCGGGCGGTGACGCTGCCGTCGCCGGTCAGAGTCTGGTGCGTGAAGGGGAAGGTGTCGGAGACGACCCCGCCGTGCGGTCCCACCGGGGGCGGAGTGCGGTCTCCGGAGACGTCGCTGCCGCCGCTGAACGCGGAGAGCAGCGAGACCAGCACCGTGATCAACACTCCGGCGAGAAGTGTCAGGCTCCACCGGCGCACCGTGCGCAACTTGGTCCACTCGGCGTGCAGCAGTTGCGGGAACCCGTCGCGCGCGGGCGGGAGTTCGGAGCGGTAGGGGGTGATGGTGGGAGTACTCATGAGTGCGTCCCCTCCGTCTCGTTGGCCGTGATCGTTTCCGCGTTCGCCGCCGGTGCGGGGCTCGATGCCCTGCTCTCCGTCGGTTCGACCGTGTGGAACTCGGAGGCGTCACGGGTCAGTTCCATATACGCCTCCTCCAGCGTGGCCCGATGCGCACCGATCTCCGAGAACGGCACCCCGCCCGTGGTGAGCAGCGCCACGATCCGCTCCGTCGGCAGGCCGCTGACGGTGAGGGACTGCGGCCCGTCCGCCGCGACCGTCGCCCCCTCCCGGGCCAGCAACCTCATGGCGTCCGTACGCGCGGACGTCCGCAGCGAGACCCGTTCACCCGAGGCCGCGGCCAGCAGCTCGGCGACGGAGGTGTCCGCGATGAGCCGGCCGCGCCCGACGACCACGAGATGGTCCGCGGAGTCCTCCAGCTCACTCATCAGATGACTGGAGACGAGAACCGCCCGTCCCTCGCGCGCGAGCCCGCGCAGAAAGCCACGGATCCAGCGGATACCTTCCGGATCAAGGCCGTTGACCGGCTCGTCCAGCACCAGCACCGGCGGATCGCCGAGCAGCGCGGCGGCTATGCCGAGCCGCTGCCGCATCCCGAGCGAGTAGTTCCCCGCCCGGCGCCGGCCCGCGGACGCGAGACCCACCCGCTCCAGCAACTCGTCGACCCGGGAGGCTGGGAATCCGTGCGAGTGCGCGAGCCACAGCAGATGGTCCCGGCCGCGCCGGCTCGGGTGCACGGCCGCCGCGTCCAGCAGCGCCCCCACCTCGGTCAGCGGCCGGCGCAATGTCGCGTACCGCCGCCCGCCGATCAACGCCTGCCCGGAATCGGGCGCGTCGAGGCCCAGGAGCATACGCATGGTCGTGGACTTCCCCGCGCCGTTGGGCCCGACGAAGCCGGTGACCTGACCCGGTCGCACGGTGAAGGACAGATCGTCAACCGCGAGGGTCTGCCCGAACTGCTTTCGCAGCTCCTGAATTTCGATGGTTGCCTGCATGCTCGAAAGGCTAGGGAGCGGGGGTGCCCCGGGTCGTCACGCGAGAGAGCGCACTTCGGTATCCCTGGCACGAGGGAGGAACCGCCGCTGATATAGCTCGCGTGGGGGATGCCAAGAGCACTGGTCAGGGGGACGCGAACTCGTCCTGGCGTCGGGACAATGGTGGACGTGAGCGAAGAAATCAAGCGCGTGGCGAAGCGAATCGCGGAATCGCCCGACCGGCAGGTGGCGGTCGGGGCGACGCTCGCGCTGCTCGCGTGCGGGGAAACCGCGGTGCGCGGGGGAAGTATCGACACGGACCTTTCCTTCGCGCTCACGCTCGCCATCAGCACGACGACACCGGTCGGGCTGCTGCGCACGCCGCTGGCCACCACGGCCACCGTCTGCCTCACATTGGCGGGTGTGGTCTCGCTCGTGAGTTTCCACGTGTTGACCGTCGCCGGGCTTGTCGCGCTGCTGCTCGCCCTGCACTGGCTCGCCGGCCGAGGCTCCCGCCGCCTCGCCGTGCTGCTGGTGCTCCCCTATATCGCGACCGCGCTCGCGGGCCCGCAGATCAATGGGATAAGGGTGTACGGGGTTTTGACTGCCGTGTTGGCGGCAGCGGCGGTCGCGGACGGCGCAGGTCGTCGTGCGCGCGCCGAGGAGGTGGCGCGCGACGCCACCGAGAGGGCCATCGCCGACACCCTCCACGAGCATGTGGCACGTGGTGAACGGGCCCGCATCGCCCGCGAATTGCACGACGTCGTCGCGCACCACATCTCGATGATCTCCGTGCAGGCGGAGACGGCCCGGCTCACCACGCCCGGTATGCCCGAGGCCGGGGCGAAGCGCCTGCTGGACATAGGTGACACGGCCCGCGCCGCGCTGACCGAGATGCGTCGGCTCCTCGGTGTGCTCCGGGAGGACGCGGGCACCCCGCCCGTCACCAGGAGACCGCAGCCGGGACTGAACCAGCTCAACGAACTGCTGGACGAGGCGCGGGAGGCGACCGGCGCCGCCACGCGGCTGATCGTCAGCGGGCCGGTGGCGACGCTCGACCCGGGCATCGAGCTCACGACGTACCGAATAGTCCAGGAAGCCCTCACCAACGCCCGCCGGCACGCCCCGGGGGCGGCCGTCGATGTCGAACTGCGTTACTACCCGGAGGTGCTTGAGGTGCGGATCAGGGACAACGGCCCGGGGCCGGTGCCAAGAACGGGAGGCCGGTCCTCGGGGCACGGACTGCTCGGGATGCGCGAGCGCGTCGCAGCGGTCGGAGGCGAGCTTCGCGCCGGTCCGGCCCCCGGTGGGGGCTTCCTGGTGGAGGCGAAGCTGCCGCTCCCGGTGACGGAGGCCGTCCGATGAGCACCAACATCGTCATCGTGGACGACCATGAGCTGGTGAGGGCCGGCTTCGCCGGACTGCTCGCCACACAGAGCGACTTCACCGTGTCCGGCAACGCGTGCGACGGGGCCGAGGGGGTGCGTATCTGCCGCGAGCAGAAGCCCGACGTCGTGCTCATGGACGTCAGGATGCCGGTCATGGACGGCATCGAGGCAACCGGGCGGATCGTCGCCGAGGCGGGGGAGGGCGCGGGCCCGCGCATCATCATTCTGACCACCTTCGACCTGGACGAGCATGTCTACGACGCCCTTGGGGCGGGGGCCAGCGGCTTTCTCCTCAAGGACGTGGCGGCGGAGCGGCTGTTCGACGCGGTGCGCGTGGTTGCCGCGGGGGACGCGCTGCTCGCGCCGAAGATCACCCGCCGCCTCATCGGCGAGTTCGCCCGGCAGCGCCGAAAGCAGGCCACGGCGCCCTCCCGGCCGCTTGCCGCGCTCACCCCGCGTGAGACGGAGGTACTGCGGCTGATCGCCGAGGGTCTGTCCAACCCGGAGATCGCGGCACGGTTGATCGTCAGTGAGGAGACGGTCAAGTCGCACGTCAGCCGTCTGCTCAACAAACTCGGCCTGCGTGACCGCACACAGGCGGTGGTCGCGGCGTACGAATCGGGCCTGATCGTCCCGGGCGTCGGCGGAGCGGAGGGGTGAGCGGCGTGGGCGGAAGGAGCCGGCCAGAGAGCGCCCGAGAGGTCGTGGAGCCGGACCGATGGCCGGTCAGGCCGGCTGGGGAGCGCCGAATACCTCCGGTTCGGTGGCGTAGGCCAGGCCTTCCAGTGGGCGGTCGGTGCAGAAGCGAGCCATGAGGTCCGCGAAGTCCGCGATCCGCTCCACCGGGGCGAGGTGGTCCGTCTCCTCGATGGTCATGAAGCGGGCCGACGGCAGGCAGGCGGCCATCGTGCGGCCCATGGCGGGTGTGGTCAGGGTGTCGTACTCGCCGGTGACGACCAGGCTGGGGATGGCCGGGGTCGGTTCGGGGCGGTACCACTCGTGGCGCATCAGCCGGGAGTTGTGCTCGGCGGACTTGCGCAGCTGCTCGGGGTTCTGCGCGGCGATCTGCTGGTAGACGAGTCGGGCGACGGCCGCCTTCTTGCGTACGTGCCCGATGCCGGCGGGGGACATGAAGCGGTCGGCGAGCTCACGGGCGATGGGCTCCGTCTCACCACGTCGGATCATGCCGTCCCAACGCTCCATGGCCATCGCGTAGTCGGCCGGAATGCCGGTGGTCATCCCGACGAGCATCAGCCGTTCGAGGAGGTGAGGGTAGTGCTGGGCGAACCGGACGCCGATGGCTCCGCCGTAGCAGGCGGCCACCAGGTTGAGGCGGGGGATGCGGAGTTCCTCGACCACATGGCGTACCGCCGCGGCGAGGAAGTCGACGCCGTACTTCGCGGGGAGGAAGTCGGCCGTCCCATAGCCGGGCAGGTCGATCGTGATGACGGAGCTGAGAGGGGTGAGCCACTTCTCGTGGCGTTGCCACGAGTGGCGGTCCTGGGAGGACCCGCCCAGGATGACGATGGGCTCGGTGGCGAGGCGGCCCTGGCGGGCGATCCGGCAGGTGTAGCGGAACCCGCCGAAGGTCAGATCGTGTTCGACGATCTCTGTCTCCATCTGCTGCTCGGCCGCGTCGCTCTGTCGGCCGGTGAGGTCGGCCGGGAAGGGGAGGGCGACATCGGAGATGGGGGTGCGTGAGCTGGGGATCGCGTCGGTGGGCGCAGGCACAGGGTGGCTCCAAGCACTGAGGTGGGGGTGTCGCCGTCCGGCAGGTGGCCCTGCACGTCCCGCAGCGGCGGCAGACCGGATCCGGACGCGAGCGAGCAGGAGCAATTCCGCTTCACTGCTCCTACCAACGACCAGAATTCGCCACGAAATCATCTGTGGACGAGTCTTGGGCAGAAAGTGGAACGGGATTCCCCCATACGAGTTCCGGGAATTCGCGCACATCTGCGCCATGCGGCCGGGTGCCCCACCGTTGACCGGCGGTGCCGGGTGATTGTTCGACTGCGGGACAAGGCGGCGGAGAAAAGGGGCGGGTTCACGTACGAGGTGGTGTTCCGGCGCTGTCCGGGCCCTGGGGAGATAGGCATCGTGCGGGAGGGCTAGTTCATGTGCGCCTTCTGTGGTGGCGATCTGCCGAAGGTGTGGAACGTGGGGTAGTCGCTCCGGGGAGCTGACCGAGCGTTCTCTGTTCTGTACATGTCGATGGGTGATAGGGAGCGAAGACCGGAGGGAGGCTGTCTGTGAATCCGGCCGTGGACAGGCCGGTTGGGGTGGCCAGGGCGTGACGACCGTGAGGAGTGGACCTCTCGCGCAGGAATGGGCGTGGGAGCGGCGATTGACGGCCGCGCTCCCCGGTGCCGGGACCGGAATCGGGGCTTGTGCCGGTGCCGGGCAGGAGCCGGCGCTGGTGTTGGTCGAGGGCGAGGCCGGGATGGGGAAGAGCAGACTGGTGCACCGTCTGCTGGAGTTGCCGCAGGCGCGGGCGGCGGCACGGCTGGTGGTGACGTTCCGGGCGTCGGGCGGCTTCGTGGTCGCCGATCCGCTCGGCCCGGAGCCGCGTGTCGGCAGTGCGGCGGCGCCGGACGCGGCTCCGCTCGGGGGGCGGCTCAGCGCGTACCAGGCACTTGAGGCGCTGCTCGCTTCTACCTGTCCCGTGCTCCTGGTCGCCGAGGATCTCCATCACGCGGACGACGACTGCCTCGCCTTGCTGCGGAGTCTGCTGAGGGAGCCGCCCACGCCCTTCGCGGCGGTGCTGACCTACCGGCCCGAGCAACTGCCCAGACCAGGGCTGCCATTGGGGAGGGCGGTGGACTATCCCGCGCGGTTGTCGGTTGTGCGGTGGCGGCTGGAGCCGTTGGACGAGCGGCGTGTGCGGGATGTCGCCGGTGAGCTGCTGGGGGCGCGGCGGTGTCCGCAGGAGTTCGTGGCCCGGCTGTGTCAGCGTTCCGGCGGGGTGCCGCAGGTGCTCGTTGACCTGCTGCGGATGCTGCGGGACGCCGCCGCCGACCGGGACCGGGACCGGGACAGCGATCGCGCGCTGGAGCGGGCCGGGCGGGAGTGTTTCACCGCCAGGGACGTGGACGAGGTCGGAGTGCCGGTGCGGCTCGGTGAGTTGGTGCTGGACCGGACGGCCGCGCTGCCGGAGCCGTACCGCCCGATCGTCTGGGCGGCAGCGGTCCTGGACGAACCGGCGGCGGCCGAGGATCTGGCGGCGGTCGCGGGTCTCGACGGGGATGCCGGCCGTACGGCGCTGATCGCGGCGCTTCAGGGCTCGGCGTTGCGGGAGACGAGCGAGGGGCGGTACGGCTTCGCCGTACCGCTGGCGGCCTCGGCGCTCCACGCGGAGCTGCCGGGTCCGGTGCGGGAGCGGCTGCACGAGCGGGCGGCGGCGATGCTCGCCGCTCGGGAGCCGGTGCCATGGGCGCGGATGGCACGCCACTGGCGCGGCGGCGGCCGTACGGAGGACTGGCTGCGGGCAGCGGAGCACCTGGTGAACGACGACGAGGCGGCGGTCGCGTTGCTGGAAGAGGCGCTGGACGTGGGCGGTCTTCCGGCGGAGAGGCGGGCGCGGTTGGCGCTGACACTTGCCCGGGGCGCCGTACTGGGACGGCGGTCGGACGGGACGGCACGCGTGCTGCGCGAGACAGTGGAGGATCCCGCGCTCCCCGCGGCCGAGCGTGGCGAGATACGGCTCGAACTGGGCCTGCTCCTGCACAACCGCAAGAGACGCTTCGAGGAAGGGCGATGGGAACTGGGCCGGGCGGCTGAGGAGTTGACCGGGGCCGGACGGCCGGCCCTGGCTGCGCTGGCGATGGGGGCGTTGGCGAACCCGTTCTTCCCCGGCGCCCCCCTGGGTGAGAACGTGGCCTGGCTGGAGCGTGCGGAGGCGGCGGCCGAGGCGTCGGGGGACCGTGCGGCACGTACGGCGACCGCCGCCTGCCGGGCGACCGTGCTGATGAACACCGGTGATCCGGAAGCGTGGCGGTTGGTCGAGCGGCTGCCCCGTGACAGTACGGACCGTGCCGCCCGTCAGCAGGTCGCGCGCGGCCTGTGCAACACGGCGAACGGCGCGGTGTATCTGGGCCACCACCGCGGTGCGGACAAGCTGCTGACGGAGGGCATCGAGCTCGCGGCGCGGAGCGGTGCGCCGTTCCTGGAGCGGGTGGGGCGGGGCACGGCGCTGTTCCGCGACTGGCTGACCGGCCGTTGGGAGGGTCTGGCCGAGCGGTGCACCGGTCTGGTGGCTGAGGACGGCAGTGCGAGCGACGCCCGGGTGGTGCTGGCCCTGCTGGCGCTGGCGAAAGGCGACTGGGAGGCGGTACGGGACTGGCTCCCCCGGGGTGTCGAGCCGTCGCCGCTTCGGTCGGGTGGCTGCGAGCGGTCCGACACGTCGTATGCGAGCTACCGCGCGTACGAGACCTGTGAGGCGCCGGTCGCGGCCACGGCGGCCGGCGCCCATATCCGGCTCCTGCTGGCCCGGCAGGAGGTGGAGTCCGCCACCGAGGCCGCCGCGTCGGCCTGGGCGTGGCTCGGCCGGAAAGGCGTCTGGGTGTGGGGCGCCGAGCTGGCGCCCTGGGTGGTGGAGGCGCATACCCGCGCGGGACGGCGGCAGTTGGCGCAGCGGGTGGTGGCGGAGTTCGCGGCCGGGCTGACCGGGCGGGACGCTCCGTCGGCGACCGCCGCCCTGCTCTGGTGCCGGGCCGTCCTGGCGCAGGCCGAGGGCGAGTTGGCGGAGGGACGGGTGCTTTTCCGGCAGGCGGGCGCGGCGTACGGGGAGCTGTCCCACCCGTACGCGCGTGCGCTCATGGCGGAAGGCGCGGGACGTTGCGCGTTCCAGCTCGGTGGGGGCGAGGTGGACGAGGCGGTCGCGGAACTCACCCGCTGTGTCGCGGAGTTGACCGATCTCGGGGCGGTCTGGGACGCGGCGCGCGTACGGGCGACCCTCCGCGCCTACTGTCCGGCGGCCCAGCGGCGGCGGCCCGGTCGGCCCGCGTACGCGGAGCGTATGTCTCCGCGTGAGGGGGAGGTCGCGGAGCTGGCTGCCACCGGGCTCACGAACCGCGAGATAGCGGCCACGCTGTATCTCTCGCCGCGCACGGTGGAGCAGCATGTGGCCCGGGCGATGCGCAAGCTCGGGATAGCGAGTCGGCAGGGCCTGGCGAACGAGGTGTCGCGGGTCCGTTCGAGGTACGGCGAAAGAGGCGCGGACAGCGAGAGAGTAAGAGACGGCTACGGCGGCAGCGCCTACGGCGACGGTCGTAGCGCCGATGCCGGCGCCGGGGCGTGAAGCGGTGGCGGCGGCCACGACCAAGGGGGAAGACAGAGCGGCAAGCCGGGGAAGCGCGGTGGTCGGGCGGCGTGGCCGAGCCGCGGAGGGCGACGGGAAGCGGGCCGACCCGTTTGCCTGGGTCGGCCCGCTCGGTACCGGCCGGGGGCCGGTCAGTTCCGGTGGAGAGGGGTGAGCCGGTGACGTATCAGCTGCACATGGTCGTGCGCATCACGTCGGCCTGGCTTGCCCAGCTCGCGCAGCCTGTGCCCGAGTGGCCGTACCAGTTGTGGCCGAACTCGTGGGCGGCGAGGAGAGCGAAGTCGCCGACCATGGTGGAGAGTTCGATGCGCTGGCCCGCGCCCCAGTTGCAGCCCACGACGTTGCCGCCGCCGCAGCCCTGGATGTAGCCGCCGACACAGGAGACCGGTGTGCCGCTGGAGGCCGTCTCGGTGGCGCTGCCCCAGTAGTTGGCGCCCTGGCGTATCGCGCCTTCGCGACCGCTGCAGGACGAGGTGATGTGGTAGCTCCACGCCGGTACGCGGACGTCCCGCTTGTCGGCGCTCACCGGCGGGAGGTTCGAGAGGTCACCGGTCTCGAAGCGGGGGGACGGGGCCGGGTCGGCGACGGAGGCCTGGGCGGTCTGCGTCACGGCGGCGGGACGGGCGGTGTCACTGTTCTCGACGGCGTTGGCCGACATGGGGAGCGCGAAGAGAAGGGCGGCCGCGACGGCTGATGCCCCAGCGATTCTTCGGATTGACGAGAGCATGACATATCTCCTTGTGGGGGGAGTGGCGCACACGTTCACGTCGGGGCGACCCGCCGTGGACAGCGCCGCGAGACCTGGCCCGTGGAGCGGGCCCGTACATGGGGGGATCGCCAGCAAAGTACGTGCGCCCGTGCCGCCCGCCTATCCGGGTGGGCCGACATACGGATACGCAAAGAACCCCCGCCCCTGGTCAGGGCGGGGGTCCAAGGAGGTGTGGTTCAGCGGAGGTTGAAGCGTTCGGCCCAGGAGATGACGTCCGTCGTGGTCGCGTTGCCGCCGCACAGGACCAGGCCCAGGTGGACATCGCCGCCGACGCGTTCCCGTACGAGACGGGCGGCCGGGAGGAGGCAGCCGGCGGCGGGTTCGGCCCAGACCTTCGCGTGGTTCGCGAGATCGAGGGTGCCCTGGACGGCCTCGGCGTCCGAGACCACGAGTACCTCGCTGACCAGGGCCGACACATGGTCGTAGGTGAGCTGCGAGACGGTCGGGGCGCTGAGGGTGGAGACGATCGACGACAGCTGGGTCGGCCGCGGGCCCCCGGCGGCCAGGGCGTCCGACATGGCCTGAGCGCCTTCGGTCTCGACGCCCCAGACCCGGACGCCGGGCAGTCGCGCGTGCAGAGCCGCCGCGACGCCGGAGATCAGCGCGCCGCCGCCGATGCTGACCAGTACGTCCGTCAGGCCGGTGCCCTCGGCACTCGCCGCGTCGGACCCGGACCCCGACCCCGACCCGACCCCCGCACCAGACCCGGACCCGCCCCCCGACCCCACCCCAGCGCCCAACCCGGGCGCGTCCTCGGCGAGTTCGAGGCCGACCGTGCCCTGTCCCGCCACGACGAGCGGGTCGTCGAAGGGGTGCACCATGGTCATGCCGTCGGCCTGGAGCTGTGCCATGAGTGCGAAGGCGCCGTCCATCGTGTCCGTCAGTCGCACCGTCGCTCCGGCCGCCTCCGCGATCTCGACGGCGCGCGCGGGCGCGGACTTCGGCATGACGACGGTGGCCTTCACGCCCAGCGAGTTGGCCATGACCGCGACGGAGATGGCGTGGTTGCCACCGCTCACCGCGACGACACCGGCCGCGCGGTCGGCCTCGTTCAGCGACAGCAGCTTCGCCGTCGCGCCGCGTGCCTTGAAGGAGCCCGTGCGCTGCAACAGCTCAAGCTTCGCGGTGACGGGGACCCCGAGCAGCGCCGAAAGGCCGGGGCTCTCGACCGTCGGCGTGCGCACGACATGTCCGGCGATCAGGCGCGCCGCCGCTTCGATGTCCGAGATGCCGATCACGACACGTACCTCCTGTTGACGCCTGATTGCTGCCGCCTCAGAAGAGACCGTACAGATCGGGTCCCGAGGAATCGGCCGGGGGTACGGATACGCGCGGAGGCAGTCTTGCGGGCCGGCGAAGCCGCGGCCTCGCGTAGAGCCCTGGCCTGCGCGTAGAGCTCCGGCCTCGCGTAAATCCCTGGCCTGCGCGAAGAGCCCCGGTCTACGCGTAGACCCCCGCCTTCGCCGCCGCCGCTGCCGCCTCTGCCGCCCGCACCCCCGCCGCCCTGTCCAAGGGCGCGTCGCTGGTCAGCAGGCGGTAGTAGAGGGGGGCCGAGACCGCGCGGATCACCTCGTACGCGTCGGTCCCCTCCGGCAGCTCGCCGCGCCGCACGGCCTGTTCGACGCACGGCGCCCACTCGGCGATCCGGATCTCGTAGAAGCGATGCAGCGCCTCGGCGGTCCTCGCGTCCGTCGTCGCCGCCGCGATCACCGCTTTGAAGAGCGCGCCCTGACGCGGGTCGGCCAGCGTGCGGCGTACGAGTTCGGCGTTGGCCCGCAGGTCACCGAGGAGCGAGCCGGTCTCGGTGCGCGGCAGCGACTGTTCGGCCATGTCGCTGAGCAGGTCGGCGACGAGGCCGGCCACCGTTCCCCAGCGGCGGTACACCGTCGACTTCCCGACGTCCGCGCGCCGCGCGATGTCGGCGAGATCGAGGCGCGCGAAGCCGCCCTCGGCGAGGGCGTCCCCCGCCGTGCGGAGGACGGCGGCCCTCACACGTGCTGTACGGCCTCCGGGGCGCAGAGTCCCGGGATCGCCGGCGGCGTCGACGTTCTCCTCAGCGCTCATCACCGCACCACCCTCTCATAACGGGACCACGGTTTCATTAGGCCGGATCCTCTGTTACGTTGACGGCAACTAAAGGGACTGTGGTCCCGTTAATGCTCGAAGGTCTCGGATGAGGGGTCGGTCATGGAGTACAGGCAGTTGGGCGCGTCCGGGCTCAAGGTCCCGGTTCTCAGCTTCGGAGCAGGCACGTTCGGCGGTCAGGGACCGCTCTTCGGTGCCTGGGGGAACACCGACGCCCAGGAGGCGCGCCGGCTCGTGGACATCTGCCTGGAGGCGGGCATCACGCTGTTCGACACGGCGGACGTGTACTCGGCGGGCGCCTCCGAGGAGGTCCTCGGCCAGGCGATCAAGGGCCGCCGCGACGAGGTGCTGCTGTCGACCAAGACGAGCCTGCCGATGGGTGACGGGCCGACGGACGCGGGCTCCTCGCGTTCACGGTTGATCCGGGCCACGGAGGACGCGCTGCGCAGACTGGGCACGGACCACATCGACCTCTTCCAGCTGCACGCGTTCGATGCCGCCACACCGGTCGAGGAGGTGCTGTCGGCGCTCGACCAGCTCGTACGGTCCGGGAAGATCCGTTACGCCGGGGTCTCCAACTTCTCCGGCTGGCAGCTGATGAAGTCGCTCGCCGCCGCCGAGCGGCACGGCCACCCCCGCTATGTCGCGCACCAGGTCTACTACTCCCTCGTCGGCCGCGACTACGAATGGGAACTGCTGCCGCTCGGTCTCGACCAAGGCGTCGGGGCGATGGTCTGGAGCCCGCTGGGGTGGGGGAGGCTCACCGGCAAACTGCGCCGTGGCCGGCCGCTGCCCGAAGGCAGCCGGCTGCACCGGACGGCCGACTTCGGGCCCCCGGTCGAGGACGACCATCTCTACCGCGTGATCGACGCGCTCGACGGGATCGCGGAGGAGACGGGCAAGAGCGTTCCGCAGGTGGCCATCAACTGGCTGCTGGGGCGACCGACCGTCTCCACGGTGATCATCGGAGCACGTAACGAAGCGCAACTGCTCCAGAACATCGGCGCCGTGGGGTGGGAGCTGACGCCCGGGCAGGTGGCCCGGCTGGACGCGGCGAGCGCCAAGGTGGCGCCGTATCCCTACTTCCCGTACGAGCGCCAGGAGGGCTTCGCCCGCCTCAACCCCTCGCCCCTGCCCCTCGCCGGCGCCCGTCGCTGACCGCATCGCCGGTCGCTGACCGCGTGGGCGCGCGGCTTCCGGGTACGAGGGCGAGGAACCGAACATCCCCCGACAGGGCCGGTCAGCCTCTGCCACCGCCCCGCCCACGCTGTGCGACGGTGACCGGGATCGATGCCGACGAGCACACACGGTGACCGGCCGGCGTATCTCACCCACCCTGTGGCGACGTGACGAGGGAGAGAAGACCCATGCGGCTGGAGAAGCGGACGGCGAAGGCGAAGGGCAAGCGGGGTACGAAGCGCGGCACCGTACCGACCGGCGCGGACGCGGACCTGACGGGCGGGGACCTGAGGGGCGGGGACCTGACGGACGCGGACCGGACAGGCGCACACCTGACAGGTGCGGACCGTGCGGGCGCAGGCCCGACCGGCGCGGACCGGGCGGGCGCAGGCTCGACCGGCGCAAGCCTGTCCGGCGAAGAGCTTGCCGCGCTCGACGCGCACTGGCGCGCCGCGAACTATCTCGCCGTCGGCCAGATCTATCTCATGGCGAACGCGCTCCTCACCGAGCCCCTGCGCCCCGAGCACATCAAGCCACGGCTTCTCGGCCACTGGGGGACCTCCCCGGGCCTCAACCTCATTCACACCCACCTCAACCGGCTCATCAAGAACCGTGACCTCTCCATGCTCTGCATCTGGGGTCCCGGACACGGCGGACCGGCCGTGCTGGCCAACTCGTGGCTGGAGGGCTCGTACACGGAGACCTATCCCGATGTGACCCGTGACGCGGCCGGTATGGACCGGCTCTTCCGGCAGTTCTCCTTCCCCGGCGGAGTCCCCAGCCATGTCGCCCCCGAGACCCCCGGTTCCATCCACGAGGGCGGCGAACTCGGCTACTCCCTCGCCCACGCGTACGGCGCCGCGCTCGACAACCCCGACCTCCTCGTCGCCTGCGTGATCGGCGACGGCGAGGCCGAGACGGGTCCGCTGGCCGGGTCGTGGCACGCCAACAAGTTCCTCGACCCGGTCCACGACGGCGCCGTCCTGCCGATCCTGCACCTCAACGGCTACAAGATCGCCAACCCCACCGTCCTCGCCCGTGTCCCCGACGACCAACTGGACGCTCTGCTCCGTGGATACGGCCACGAACCGTTGTACGTGGCGGGCAGCGACCCCTCCGAGGTCCACCGCGCCCTGGCGGCGGCACTCGACCGCGCCGCCGACCGCATCGCCGAGATCCAGCGAGAAGCACGGGACGCGTGGGAAGCACGGGACACGCAGGCGGGGCGGGACACGCAGGCGGGGCGGGACACGCGGGACGCGCCCGACGGAGCCCCCGCCTGGCCCATGATCGTGCTGCGCACGCCCAAGGGCTGGACCGGCCCCGGCGAGGTCGACGGGCTGCCGGTCGAGGGGACCTGGCGTTCCCACCAGGTCCCGCTCTCCGCCGTACGCGAGAACCCGGCGCACCTCGCCCAACTGGAGGCATGGCTGCGTTCGTACGGCCCCGAGGAACTCTTCGACCGGGACGGCCGCCCCACCGCGCAGGTCCTGTCCCGTATCCCGGCCGGCACCCGCCGTCTCGGCGCCACCCCGCACGCCAACGGTGGCCTGCTCGTCCGCGATCTGCCGGTCCCGCCGCTCGACGACTTCGCCGTCCAGGTCGACAGGCCCGGTGTGGCGCTGCACGAACCCACCCGCGTGCTCGGCGGGTTGCTGGCCCGGATCATGGCCGACACCGCCGACCGCAGGGACTTCCGGGTCGTGGGGCCGGATGAGACCGCGTCCAACCGCCTGGAGGCGCTCTTCGACGAGACCGGCAAGGCCTGGCAGTCACGCATCCTGCCCACCGACGAACATCTGGCCCGCGACGGCCGGGTGATGGAGATCCTCTCCGAGCATCTGTGCCAGGGCTGGCTGGAGGGCTATCTCCTGACGGGCCGTCATGGGCTCTTCTCCTGCTACGAGGCCTTCGTGCACATCGTGGACTCGATGGTCAACCAGCACATCAAGTGGCTGAAGACATCGAGGGAGTTGCCCTGGCGCCGGCCGGTGGCGTCCCTCAACTACCTGCTGACCTCGCACGTCTGGCGCCAGGACCACAACGGCTTCTCCCACCAGGACCCGGGCTTCGTCGACCACGTACTCAACAAGAGCCCGGAAGTCGTACGGGTCTACCTTCCGCCGGACGCCAACACCCTGCTCTCCGTGGCCGACCATGTGCTGCGCAGCCGGGACTACGTGAACGTCGTCGTCGCCGGCAAGCAGCCCGGCTTCGACTGGCTCACCATGGACGAGGCGCGCGCGCACTGCGCCCGTGGCGCGGGGCTGTGGAAGTGGGCCGGTACGGAGGACGGGACCCGGGAGCCGGACGCCGTCCTGGCCTGCGCGGGGGACGTGCCCACCCAGGAGATCATCGCCGCGGCCGGCCTGTTGCGCCGGCATCTGCCGGAGCTGGCGGTGCGCGTGGTCAACGTCGTCGACATGGCGCGGCTGATGCCCCGCGAGGAGCATCCGCACGGGATGGCCGAGGCCGAGTACGACGACCTGTTCACCACGGACAAGCCGGTGATCTTCGCGTACCACGGCTACCCGTGGCTGATCCACCGCCTCACCTACCGCCGTATCGGCCACGCGAACCTGCATGTCCGTGGCTACAAGGAGATGGGCACCACGACCACGCCCTTCGACATGGTCGTCCGCAACGACCTGGACCGCTACCGCCTGGTGATGGACGTCATCGACCGGGTGCCCGGGCTGGGCGTGCGGGCGGCGGACGTACGCCAGGTCATGGAGGACACCAGGACCCGCCACCACAGCTGGATCCGCGAACACGGGGTGGATCTGCCGGAGGTCTCGGACTGGCGCTGGGAGGCCTGACGCCCCCGTCGGCGGGTCCGGCGACGGGGTTACGGGGGTGTCCCCCGCCCCTCGGCGCGCCTGCCACCCGCCGGGTACGTCCTGCCCGCGCGGGCGGGGGAGCCGTCCGTCCCGCATGGGCCCCAGCCCTGCGGCTGGGCGCCCGCGCGTCGGCCGTGCCGGCCCCCGCCCCGCCGCCCGCCGGGTACGTCCTGCCCGCGTGGACGGGGGAGCCGTCCGTCCCGCACGGGCCCCAGCCCTGCGGCTAGGCGCCCGTGCGTCGGCCGTGCCGGCCCCCGCCCCGCTGCCCGCCGCGTCCGCCGCCCCCGGTCACGGCCGCCGCCGTGCCGCCCGTCGGGCACGTCCTGCGCGCTTGGGCGGGGGAGCCGTCCGTCCCGGTCGGGGCTCCGGCCTGCGGCTAACGCCCGCGCCTCGGCTATGCCGGCCACTGCCCCGCTGCCCGCCGCGTTCATCGCGACCGCCGGCCCCGGTCAGGGCCGTCGCCGTGGCGCCCGCCGGGCACGTCCTGCCCGCTTGGGCGGGGGAGCCGTCCGTCCCGCACGGGCCCCAGCCCTGCGGCTAGGCGCCCGCGCGTCGGCCGCCGCCCCGCTGACCGCCGCGTCCGTCCCGACCATCCCGACCATCCCGACCGCCCCGACCATCGCGGGAGCGCACCCGTACGAGCACATACGTGACGGCCGAGAGCACGATCAGTGCGAGAACGGCCTTGGACGCCACGCCGACGTACTTCTCCACCAGGTCCCACCGGTCGCCGAGCCAGTATCCGGCCAGCACCAGCACCGAGTTCCAGATCAGGCTGCCGAGCGTGGTCAGGGTGATGAAGACCGGCAACCGCATGCGCTCGACACCGGCGGGGACCGAGATCAGGCTCCGGAATATCGGCACCATCCGGCCGAAGAAGACCGCCTTCGTGCCGTGCCTGGCGAACCACTCCTCCGTACGCACCAGATCGGCGTCCTTCACCAGCGGCAGCTTCGCCCAGATCGCATGCATCCGCTCGCGGCCGAAGAGCATCCCGACCCAGTACAGGACGGCCGCGCCCACCACCGAACCGAGCGTGGTCCAGAAGAGCGCGGAAGCCAGGCTGATGATCCCCTGCCCCGCCGCGAAACCGGTCAGCGGCAGGATGACCTCGCTCGGCAGCGGCGGGAAGAGATTCTCCAGCGCGATGGCGAGGCCCGCGCCCGGCGCCCCCATCGTGTCGACCAGTTCGGCGGCCCAGCCGGCGATACCGCCCGCGGGTTCCTGGGGGAGGGCGAGCGCTACGACGTCCATGTGCTGTCTCCAAGCCGGCGGTTGAGGGGCAGTTGGCGGGCGGTCGGTGGGCGGTCGGCGGTGGGTGGAGGCGACCGGCGGGACTCCGCTCCTCGCCCGACGCCTCGCCACCACCGTAGAAAGCACAGGCTGCCCCCGGAATGCGGGTTACCACCCGGCTCGCTGCGGGATTCCGCATTCCCCACCCTGCGGTTCTCCGCAAGGAGGTGACGGGCCGTCCGGTCACCCCCTCGTGTCATAGCTGACCGATCGGACAGTTATGGTGGGGGCATGGCACGTCCCGCCTCCGCGCTGCGCGGACACATCCTGGAATCGGCGTTGCAGTTGTTCGCGACGCGCGGCTACGAGGGCACGTCCCTGCACGACATAGCGACGGCCGTCGGCTGCTCGAAGGCCTCGCTGCTCTACCACTTCACCAGCAAGGACGCGATCCTCACCGAGCTGCTGACCCCCGCCGGCGAGGGACTCGCCGCGCTCGACGCGCGGCTCGCCCCCCTCGACGGGAGCGAGGCGGCGGAGGCGGCCGTCACCGGTTACGTCGATCTCGCCATGCGCTTCCGGCGCGAGGTCAAGATCCTCTTCGCCGACATCCCCGGTATGACCACGCACCCGGCGCTCGGGCATGTCCCCGCCATAGTCGACGGGTTGCTGGACGCGCTCGCCGGGCGGTCGACCGAGGCACGGGACGTGGTCGCGGCCTACATGGTCCTCGGGGCCGTCTTCGTCACGGGCGCGAGCGACATCGCCGTACCGGACGAGCGACTGCGCGCCGAACTGATCCGCGGCGCCCTGCGCACGCTACGACCGGACTCCGACCCGGAGTTGACGCCCGACCCCGACCCCGAGCCGCCCCCCGCCCCTGCCCACGACCCCGACCCCGCCCCAGAGCCCGCCCCCGCCCCACCCACCGACTGACCCACCCCTCTCCGCCCGCCCCATCCCCCACCCCCCCCGTACCCCCAAGCACTCACCCCCCCCGACCACCGAACCGAGAAGAGAAACCTCCGCCATGGCTTCCCTCCTGTACCGGCTCGGCCGGTTCTCCTTCCGCCGGCGCAAGCGCGTCGTCGCCGTCTGGCTGCTCCTGCTCGCCCTGCTCGGCGGAGCCGCCGCCGGGCTCATGGGCCCCACCAGCGACAAGTTCACCATCCCGGGCACCGAGTCCCAGCACGCGCTGGACGCGCTCAAGAAGCAGTTCCCGCAGGCCAGCGGCACGACCGGCACCATCGTCCTGGCCGCGCCCGAGGGCGGCACGCTCGACAAGGCCGCCGTGGCGCCGGTGGTACGAGATGCGGCAGCCGTCCCGGGTGTGGTCGGCGCGGTGGACCCGTTCCAGGCCGGGACCGTCTCCGAGGACGGTCGGTACGCCCTGGTCCAGGTGCAGTTCGACACCGTCGCGGACGAGGTGACCGACGAGCAGCGCGCCGCGTACGAGAAGGTCGGTGCCGCCGAGGAGGAGAACGGGCTCCGGGTCGAGCACGGCGGTGAAGTGCTCAAGTCCGAGGTCGAGGTGGGCTCCACCGAGGCGATCGGTGTCCTGATCGCCGCCGGCGTCCTCGTCGTGACCTTCGGCTCCATGGTGGCCGCCGGTATGACCCTGCTGAACGCGCTCGTCGGCGTCGCGGCCGGGATGGCCGGGCTGTTCGCCCTGAGCAGCGTGGTCGAACTCACCAGCACCGCCCCCATCCTGGCGCTCATGCTGGGGCTCGCGGTCGGTATCGACTACTCGCTGTTCATCACGTCCCGGCACCGGCAGTACCTGGCCGAAGGCGTGGACGCCGAGGAGGCGGCCGGCCGCGCGGTCGGGACCGCGGGCTCGGCCGTGGTCTTCGCGGGCGCCACCGTCGTCATCGCGCTCGCGGGCCTGACCGTCGTCAACATCCCCTTCCTGAGCGTGATGGGCCTGGCCGCCGCGGGTACGGTCGCCGTCGCCGTCCTGGTCGCGCTCACCCTGCTGCCGGCGCTCATCGGGTTCGCGGGCGACCGTGTACTGCCCCGCAAGCAGCGCGCCGGGCACGCGCCGGCCGAGGCCGGCGACCCCGCCGAGCAGCCCCGCGAGGGCGCCGGCTTCCGCTGGGGCCGTACCGTCACCCGCTTCCGCGTCCCGGTCCTCCTCGTCGGCATCCTCGGCCTCGGCGTACTCGCGCTGCCCGCCTCCGACATGCGCCTCGCGCTCCCCGACGCGGGCACCGCGGCTGAGGGTTCCGCCATCCGCGAGGCGTACGACCTGACGAGCGAGGGATTCGGTCCCGGCTTCAACGGCCGCCTGATCGCGGTCGTCTCCAGCGACGACGCGGCGACCACCTCGGCCGCCGCCAAGGAGGCCGCCGCGCGGATCAAGGCCACCAAGGACGTCCTCACCGTCGCCCCGCCCCTGCTGAACAAGCAGGGCACCACCGCGCTCCTCACCGTCATACCCAAGGCCGGCCCCACGGACGAGGCCACCGAGAACGTCGTGCACACCGTCCGCGACCGCGTCGCCGACATCGGGGACGGGGGTGTCGCGGGCGCGAAGGGCGCGGAGGTCGAGCTCTCCGGCACCACGGCGGTCGGTATCGACGTCTCCGAGAAGGTCGCGGACGCGATGCTGGTCTATCTGCTGCTCGTGGTCGGTCTGTCGATCCTGCTGCTGATGCTCGTCTTCCGGTCGCTCCTGGTGCCGGTGAAGGCGGCCCTCGGGTTCCTCCTCACCATCGGTGCCACCTTCGGCATCACCGTGGCGATCTTCCAACAGGGCACCTTCGCCGAGCTGGTGGGCATCGACGTCCCGGGACCGCTGGTGAGCTTCCTGCCGATCCTGCTCATCGGCATCCTCTTCGGCCTGGCGATGGACTACGAGGTCTTCCTCGTCTCACGTATGCGTGAGGACTTCGTCCACGGCGCCGGAGCCCAGGAGGCGACGGTCAGCGGTATGGGTCACAACGCGCGCGTCGTCACGGCCGCCGCTCTGATCATGACGGCGGTCTTCGGCGGGTTCATCTTCATGCCGGACCCGATCATCAAGTCGATGGGATTCGCGCTGGCCGTCGGTGTGCTCGTCGACGCGTTCGTCGTGCGCATGGCGCTGGTCCCGGCGGTCATGTCGCTGCTCGGCCGGGCCGCCTGGTGGCTGCCGCGCTCCGTTGACCGGATCCTGCCCAACCTCGACATCGAGGGTGAGAGCCTTCAGCGCGAGCTCGTACCGGAGCAGCGGCGGCGCGCGGCCGACAAGGACAAGGACAAGGACGCGGACGCCGTCAGGGTCTGAGAGCGGGCCCGCCGCCGTCAACTCCGTATGATTGACGCGTACTTCTACAGAAATGTAGAAGCACGCGTACGTCAGAAGTCAACGCGTATCAGAAGTCCGGGAATGAAGGAGGAACACCTCCATGGTGTTCAAGCGGCTGCTCGGTTCACTCGGCGTGGGTGGGCCGACGGTGGAGACGGTGCTGGAGGACGGTGCGGTCCGGCCGGGCTCCACCCTGCGGGGAGAGGTGCGGCTGGCCGGCGGCAGCGCGCCGTACGACATCGAGCGCGTCGGCCTGGAACTCGTCGCCCGCGTCGAGGCGGAGCACGGGCTGGGCGAGGACGGCGAGAGCGAGGGCCTCGTCGCGTTCGAGCGGTACGAGATCGGCGGCGGCTTCCGGCTGGGCGAGGAGGACTCGTACCGCGTGCCGTTCGCGGTGACGCTGCCGTGGGAGACACCTGTCTCCGAGCTGCACGGTGAAGCGCTCGGCATCACGCTGGGCGTACGGACGGAGCTGGAGATCGCGGGCGCCAGGGACAAGGGCGACTTCGATCTGTTCGCCGTACGGCCGCTGGCGGTGCAGGAGGCCGTGCTGGAGGCGTTCGGCCAGCTCGGATTCGGCTTCAAGTCGGCGGACCTGGAGCTGGGGCACATCAACGGGAGCGGCCAACAGCTGCCGTTCTACCAGGAGATCGAGCTGATCCCCGCGCCGGGCTACGCGCACCGGCTGAACGAGATCGAGGTGACGTTCCTGGCCCACGAGGGCGGGACGGAGGTCGTCCTGGAGGCCGACGGCCGGGGGGAATCGGGTGTGGACGACGCCCTGAACCGATACGCCGTCGCGCACGAGGACGTGCTGCACACCGACTGGAACACGGTGGTCAAGGGCTGGATCGACCAGCTCGCCGCCGCCCACCCGGGTCACGGCCACAGCTCCGGCCACGATTTCGGTCACAACTCCGGTCACAGCCACGCCCACGGCCATGGCCACGCCCACGGCTCCGGCTCGGCGGTCGCCGCCGGGGCGGCCGGGGTGGCCGTCGGTGTGGCGGGCGGCATGGTGGCCGCCGAAGTCGTCGACGAGGTCGGGGACTTCTTCGAGGGTGACGAGGAAGAGGAAGCGGAGGAAGAAGGCTAGAGGGCGAGAGGCCAGAGGCCCCTGTTCGCGCCCCTCAGCGTGGATCCTGTCGCGTCGGCTCGATCGAGAGATTCGGCACGATCCGGCTCAGCCACCCGGGCAGAGCCCAGTTGAGGGGCCCGATCAGATGCATCAGGGCCGGCACGAGCAGCCCTCTGATGATCAGGGCGTCGACGAGTACGGCGAAGGCCAGGCCGAATCCGAATTCCTGGAGCACGTGGTTGTCGCCGATCAGGAACGAGCCGAACACCAGGATCATGATCCCGGCCGCCGCCGCGATGACCCGGCCCGTCTTCGCCTGACCGTTCGTCACCGCCCAGTGGTTGGCCTCGACCTCGTCCGTGTGCGACGAGCTCCGCCGCCGGTGGTGCCACTCCTCCTGCATCCTGCTGACGAGATACACCTCGTAGTCCATCGAGAGCCCGAACAGCACCGAGAACAGCAGAACCGGGATGAAGGCGTCGACCGGCCCGGCGACCGGCACGTTGAGCACCGAGAGGCCCCAGCCCCAGGTGAACACGGCGTTCAGCGCGCCGAGCGCGGCGCCGACGGACAGCAGGTTCATCACCGCCGCCACCAGCGGGATCAGCAGACTCCGGAAGACCGCGACCAGCAGCAGGAACGCCAGGATGACGACGACGGCGATGAACAGCGGCAGTTTGTCGCTCAGCACCCGCGAGAAGTCGATGTTGGTCGGCGTCACTCCGCCCACATGGACGGGCGGATGGCCGGGCCCCTCGGCCCTGGGCGCCAGGTCGCGGACGGTACTCACCAGGGTGACGGTCCGCTCCGCGCCCGGACCGGTGCTCGGATAGAGGATCGCCAGTGCCACCTTCCCGTTGGGCGAGGCCGTCGCCGGGGTCACGGCGGCCACGCCCGGCGTCTTGGCGGCGGCGGCGAGGAAGGTGTCGAACGCCTTCGCGTCGTCGGGCGATTCGAGCTCCGTCACCAGCTGGAACGGCCCGTTGAAGCCGGGCCCGAACCCCCTGGCCAGGGTGGTGTACGCCTGGTGGGTGGTGGAGTCCGTGGGGTCGTTCGCGGCGCCCGACGATCCGAGGCGCAGCGAGAACAGCGGCAGCGCGACCACGACGACCAGCGCCAGGGCGCACGCGGCGACCGGGACCCTGCCCCTCTCCACGAACCTCGCCCAGTGCAGCCAGAATCCGGCGGCGTCGTCGGCGACCGGTCCCTTCTCCTCGTGTGCGCGACGCTCCCTCCGCGAGAGGGTCTTGGGGCCGAGGAAGCCGAGCATGGCGGGCAGGAAGGTCAGTGAGGTGGCCATCGTCAGGGCGACCGTGAGCGCGGACGCCAGGGACAGCCCGTACAGGAAGTCGATCCCCAGCGCGAACTGCCCGAGCAGCGCGATGCACACGGTGATCCCGGCGAACAGCACGGTCCGCCCGGAGGTGTTGACCGCCTGCACGGTCGCCGCCTCGTACGGCATCCCGGACTTCACCGCGCTGCGATGGCGGCTGATGATGAACAGGCCGTAGTCGATGCCGACGCCGAGCCCGATCAGTACGGCGAGATCGCTGGAGACGCTCGGGGTGTCCATGACGTGTGAGACCAGGCTGATCAGGGAGGTGCCGATGAACAGCGCGACCCCCGCGGTCACCAGCGGCATCAGCGAGGCGAACAGCGCGCCGCCGAAGACGATCAGCAGGATCAGCAGCGCGGCGACGGCGCCGACCACCACCGAGAGGCCGGGTCCCGAGCTCTCCTCGGCGGCGATCGCCGGACCGCCCAGCGAGATACGGACGTTGGGCGCGGCGGCTGCCTTGGCGGTGGTGATCAGCGTCCGGGCGTCGTCCGTCGTGACGTCGGCGGCGCGCATTCTCCAGTTCACGGCGGCGAAGGCGATGGTGCCGTCCCGGCTGATCTGCTTGGCGCCCTCCGGGCTGTACGGGCTGACGACCGAGGCGATGCCGGGGATGTCGGCGACCTTCGCGAGCATCGTCGTGACCAGGTTCCGCACCGAGTCCGAGTGGACGGTGGCGCCGCCGGTGGCCTCGATGACGATCTGGTCGCCCTCGCCCGACGCCTGCGGGAAGTTCTCGGTGAGGAGGGTCACGGCGGCCTGCGCGTCGGTGCCGGGCAGGCTGGCGCTCTCGTTGTACCTGCTGCCGAACGTCTGGCTGAGGGCGACGGTGGCGACGAGGATCAGGAGCCAGCCGGCCACCACCGCGCGGCGGTGCAGGAAGCACCAGTGGGCCAGACGAGACACGATGTTTCTCCGCCGGGATGTCGGGTGGCCGGACAGGACGAATGAAGAACTACGCGACATCCGGGCCGTTATGGCGAAACGTCACTCCAACGTGGGCGGGTCACTCGCCCGTGCGCCGCGCCGGGCGGAGCGGGGACCGGCCCCGCACGGGTGCGCCGAAAGTCCGTACAGACGGCGGTCAGTTGCCGCACAATCACTGCGTATGGCCATCGACTACCGCAAGTTCACCAAATTGGGGCGCCGGTACCCGAATTACGAGGTCCCGGTCGAAGCGATCACCGAGCAGAGGGTCGCCGAGCGTGCGCCGGGGCTCGTCAGCCTCTACAAGACCGCCGCGGTCTCCCTCGCCAAGCACGACATCGGCGGGCAGCGTGCCGCCGTCTATCTGGTGCTGGACCGCTCGGGCAGCATGCGGCCGTTCTACAAGGACGGCTCGGTGCAGCATCTCGCGGAGCAGACCCTCGCGCTGGCGGCGAATCTGGACGACGACGGGGTGGTCCCGGTCGTCTTCTTCTCCACGGAGGTCGACGGAACCACCGAGATAGGCCTCGACGACTACCGGAACCGGATCAATGTGCTGCACCAGGAGCTCGGGCACATGGGCCGGACCAACTACCACGTCGCCATGCAGGCCGTCATCGACCACTACGAGTCGTCCGGGGCCACCGATCCGGCGTTCGTCGTGTTCCAGACCGACGGCTCGCCCTCGTCCAAGGCGGCGGCGGAGCATGTGCTGTGCACGGCGGCGAGGCTGCCGCTCTTCTGGCAGTTCGTGGGCTTCGGCAACGACCGGTTCCAGTTCCTGCGCAAGCTCGACGACCTGCCGGTGCCGGAGCGGCGGGTGATCGACAACGCGGGCTTCTTCGCGGCGGGCCCGTCGCCGAAGACCCTCTCGGACGCGCGTCTGTACGACCAGTTGCTGAACGAGTTCCCGGAGTGGCTGGCCGAGGCGCGGAGGGCGGGCATCGTACGGCGCTGAGCGTTCCGGCCCACCGCGGCGCCCCCGACCCGGCCCCCGGCCCACCGCAGCGCCTCCGGCCCGGCGGGCCTGGAGCCCCTGGCCCCCGGAGGCCCCGGACCTGGAGGCCCCGGCCCCGGCCCCCCGACCCGGAGGCCCCTGGCCCTGGAGCCCCTGGCCCCGGAGGCTCCGGACGCGGAGCCCACCGACCCGGGCTCCGGCCCGGCGGGCCGAGGCTCCCGGACCTGGAGGCCCCGTACCCGGCTCCGCGGCCCCGGCCCCCCGACCCGGAGGCCCCTGGCCCGGAGGCTCCTGGCCCGGAGGCTCCTGGCCCCGGAGGCTCCGGACGCGGAGCCCTCCGGCCCGGCCTCCGGCCTGGAGCGCCCGGACCTGGAGCCCCCGGACCCGGAGGCCCTGGCCCCGGCCCCCCGGCCCCGGTCCGGCGGGCCGAGCCCCCCGACCCGGCCCCGGCCCCGGCTCCCCGGCCCGGAGCCCCCGGACCCGGCCCCGGCCCCCCCGGCCCCGGGGGCTCCGGACCGGTCCGCGATGGCCGGTGTTCAGTGCGGCTTTGTCGGGCGGTCGCCGGAGAGGCACACGATCCCCACGGACACGCAAGGTGTCGAGAGCTGGGAGATCGTATGAGCAAGTCCAACACTTCCGGTCCGGACCGCCGGTCGCTGCTGCAAGCGGCGATCGCCGTCCCCGCGGCCGGAGCCGCCACCACGGTCCTGGGCGCGCAGTCGGCCCAGGCCGCCGCACCGCACGCGCCCGGCGCCGCCTCCTCCGGACGAGGCCGTTACGACGAGGAGAGCCCGCGCTTCGCGCTCGCCGTGCTGCCGGACACGCAGTACCTCTTCGACGCCGACAGCGCCGACCCGGAGCCGCTGCGGGAGACCTTCGACTACCTCGTGTCGGAGCGCGAGGAGGCGAACATCGCCTTCATGACGCACCTCGGTGATGTGACCGAGCACGGTACCGAGCAGGAGATCGAGCTCGCCGCCCACACCTTCCGGACCATCCACGGCAAGCTGCCCTACAGCGTCCTGGCGGGCAACCACGACATCGACGGCAGCAAGGACGACCAGCGCGGCGACTCCGCCTATCTGAAGGCCTTCGGTCCCGCCCGGTTCACCGGCATGCCGACCTTCGGCGGCGCCTCGCCCGGCGGCTACAACAGCTACCACGTGATCAAGGCGGCCGGCCGCAGCTGGCTGGTCTTCGCCCTCGACTGGCGCGCCTCGGACACCGCACTGGCCTGGGCGCAGGGCGTCCTGGACAAGCACCCCACCATGCCCGCCGTGGTGACCACCCATGACATCGCCTATGCCGAGGACAACGGCGAGGCACACCTCTCAGACAACGGTCAGCGCCTCTGGGACCGTCTCATCCGGGGCAACGACCAGATCTTCCTCGCGCTGGGCGGGCACTACTGGCCCTCGGGCCGTACGGTCCTGAAGAACGACGCCGGCCACGACGTGCACGTGCACATCACCAACTACCAGGACCGCTACTACGGCGGCGCGGCCATGATCCGGCTCTACGCCTTCGACACGGCGCGCGACGTCGTCGACGTCGAGACCTTCTCCCCGTGGTTCCTGCGCCGCGACCCCGAGAAGCGGACGCCGCTGGAGGCCGAGACGGTCGAACTGACCGGAGACGTCGACCGGTTCACCCTGGACATCGACTTCGCCGAGCGGTTCAAGGGCTTCGACGGCCTCGTCCCGCCGAAGCCGCGCCCGGCCGGCCGCGTGATGCCGCGGGGCACCGTGGCGTACTGGCGTTTCGACTCCGACGGTCTCGCCGGTCCCGGCGGACCGGGGTCCGCCGTGGGCACGGGCGTCGTCGCCCGCGACCTCTCCGGCCACGGCAACGACCTGCGTGTCCAACTCCTGCACGACAGCGCGGCGGAGGTGCTCACCCGCTCCGCCGACCACCACACCCACCAGCCGGCCCACGCGAGCCTGCGCTTCGACGGCGGCAAGAGCCCGGACCGGGGCGCGGTGCTCACCACCAGCGCCAAGGCACCGCTCAACAGCGCCCGGTTCACGTCCGGTTTCACCATCGAGACGTTCATCAAGCTGCCGGACCCCTACGAGGGCGACCACGCCTGGATGGGCATCCTCAGCTGGGAGGGCCGCAACGGCGACGCCGGCAAGACGACGGGCTGGTCGACGGACGAGCCGACGTGCAGCCTCAACATCACGCCCGAGCGGTTCCTCCAGTTCGTGCTCTACCCGCACGTGCAGGACGCCGACCCCACGTCGTGGAGCCACGCCCTGCCCGTGGGCCGCTGGACGCACATCGCGGTCGTCAACGACGGCCGCCGCACGGTGATGTACGTCGACGGCTCGAAGATCGCCCGCAACCCCTCGCAGCGGGCCACCGGCATCGCCACGCTGGGCAAGCCGTTCGCCATCGGCGGTACCCAGTTCGACGAGAAGTTCGGCCAGGGCTTCTACGGATGGATCGGCGACACCCGCATCGTCGACCGCGCCCTGAGACCGGGCGACTTCCTGCTGCCCGTCGAGTAGACGCGCGGCCGACGCCGCGGCCGGCCTACGTCCCCCCGGGGCGGCCGGCCGCGGCGTCGGCGTAGCGACGGGCCAACTGGGCGAAGGCCTCGCGGAGTTCGGGCGGTCCGACGACCTCGATGTCCGCGTCGAACTTGCCGACGGTGGCGGCGAGACCGGCCCATGACCACGAGCCGAGGACAACCCGGCAGCGGCCCGGGCCCAGTTCCTCCACCAGTCCGTCGCGGAGGAAACGGGACACCTCCCCGGCCGGCAGATCGAGGATCACCTCGCCCCGGCAGGGCCACTCACCGGAGCCGTCGGAGCCGTAAACGCCCTGGAATCTCCTCACGACGAAGGCGGCCACATCACCTCCGGGCACCTCACGCGGGGTGAAGCGGGGGCCCGTCGGCGTACGCGGGGTGATCCGGTCGACGCGGAACGTCCGCCAGTCCTCCCGGTCGAGGTCCCAGGCGACGAGATACCAGCGCCCGCTCCGGGTGACCAGATGGTGCGGCTGTGTCCGGCGCGGGGGCGCGCCGTCGCCGTCGCCTTCTCTCGCGTAGTCGAAGCGCAGCTCCTCGCGGGCGTGGACGGCGGCGCTGAGCGCCATCAGCACACCGCTGTCGGCCTGCGGAACGGCCCGTGCCGCGGGCGGTTCGACGGCCGTGATCCGCAGGGTGTCGATACGGCGGCGCAGCCGCGCCGGCATGACCTGCCGTACGGTGCCCAGCGCCTGTACCGCGGCCTCCCCGATCCCCGCGCCGGTGGTCGTGGCGATCTGGAGCGCCACGGCGAGGGCCACGGCCTGGTCGTCGTCGAAGAGCAGCGGGGGCAGTTCCGTACCGGCGTCGAGCCGGTACCCGCCCTCCGGCCCCTTGGTGGCCACCACGGGGTAGCCCAGTTCGCGCAGCCGGTCGACATCGCGGCGCACGGTCCGCGGGCTGATGTCCAGCCGCTCGGCCAGCAGCGCCCCCGGCCAGTCCCGGCGGGCCTGGAGCAGCGAGAGCATCGACAGCAGTCGTGCTGAGGTCTTCGGCATACGGTCGATTGTCCCCGGAGAAGCGGCCACACCCTGTCCTCTTCTGTTGAGAAGGTTGTCCTGTGCCGGAGAACAAGTACGACAGTCCGGGCACGACACCGCGATCCCGAGTGACGGACCTCCGAAAGGCGACGCCCACGATGAACGCCACACCCGCCTCCCCCACCCTCGACGCCGAGCGCTCCGACCTGCTCGCCGCGCTCGCGGAAGCGCGTTCCGCCCTGGTCAACACCGCGCGCGGGCTCACCGACGAGCAGCTCGGTGAGCGCCCGACCGCCGGCGAGCTGTCGCTGGGCGGCCTGATCAAACACGTCGCGTCCACCGAGGAGGCATGGATGCGCTTCGCCGTCGACGGCCCGTCGGCGATGAGCTTCGAGCTGCCGGAGGGCGTCACCTGGGCCCAGTTCGCCGACGGAACGGCCGCCGAGTACCCGCAGTGGGCGATCGACCGCGAGAACGACTTCCGGATGGGGCCCGGCGACACGTCGGCGGGAATCCTCGCGCGTTACGAGAAGGTCGCCGCCAGGACGGCGGAGATCGTCGCCGCCCTGCCCGACCTGTCGGTGACGCACCCGCTGCCGGAGGCGCCCTGGAACGAGGCCGGGGCGGTCCGCAGCGTACGCGGAGTGCTGATGCACCTCGTCGTCGAGACCGCGCAGCACGCCGGCCACGCCGACATCGTGCGCGAGACGATCGACGGGCAGAAGTCGACCTGATGACCGTCGTTCTCGGCACCAGGGCGCTCAACCGCGCCACCCTGGCCCGGCAGTTGCTGCTCGACCGCTCGGACCTGCCCGTCCTCGACGCCGTGGCGCACCTCGGCGGACTCCAGGCGCAGGAACCGCAGGAGCCCTATCCCGGACTCTGGTCACGGCTGCGCGCCTTCCAACCGGCCGCGCTCTCGGACCTGTTGACCGGCCGGCGCGTGGTGCGGACGCATCTCATGCGCCGTACGGTCCATCTGGTCACGGCCGAGGACGCGCTGGCCTGGCGGGCCCGCCACGAGGCGATGCTGCGCCAGCGGGTGCTGGGGGTCTACCGCGCGGAGCTCGCGGAGACGGACCTCGAAGAGCTCGCGGCGGCGGGCCGGGCGGTGCTGGCGGACGGTGAGCCGCGCTCGATGACCGAGCTGGCACGCGCGGTGGCCGGACGCTGGCCGGCGGCGGGGCACCGGGCGCTGGGGGAGATGCTGATCACCGCGCTGATCCCGACGGTCCAGCTGCCGCCGCGCGGACTGTGGCGGACGAGGGCGGGGGTACGGAGCGTCCCGCTCGCCAGCTGGCTGGGCCGGGAGATCGCCCCGCTGTCGCCGGACGCTTCCGACCCGGTGGGCCAGGCGCTGCTGCGCCGCTATCTGGCCGCGTACGGCCCCGCCGCCTCGGCCGACCTGCGCGCCTGGTGCGGGCTGGCCGGGCTGCCGGCCGCGGTCTCCGCGCTGCGCGAGGAGCTGGTGACCTTCCGGGACGAGCGGGGCCGGGACCTGCTGGACCTGCCCGACGCGCCGCGCCCCGACCCGGACACACCGGCTCCGGTGCGGTTCCTGCCGGCGTTCGACAACGCGATCCTCGGCTACCACGACCGCGGCCGGATCATCGACGACGCTCACCGCGGTCTGTCGGTCGCCGGCGAACGCGTGGTCCTGCTCGACGGCCGGGTCGCCGCGACCTGGACGGTGGAGTCCGGCACGGTGACGGTGACCCCGCTGGTCCGGCTCTCCCGCGCGGACCGGGCGGGCGTCGCGGAACAGGGCGGGGAGATGGCGCTGTTCCTCTCGGACGGGGAGACCGACGGGGTGCGCGTGGGTGACTGACGGGCCGTCAGGTGGGGAGGCGGCCGGGCGACGCGATGTGCGCGACACGATGCGCTCGGCGGGGTGCGTGTGACGAGGTGCGTGCGACGGGGTGCGCAGGTCAGTGGGGTGAGGGGCTGGGGCGACCTCCGCGCGGAGGGCCCGTCCGGAGAGGGCCCGGACGGGCCCTCTCGCGCGTCTGACACCATCGGGTCGTGGACCCCCTGAACGCCTACGCACCCGGCGCACCCATCCGTTCCGGCATCCCGGAGCACGGCCGCATCCCCAAGTACTACGCCGTGAAGGCCGAACTGAGCGTACTGGTGGACGAGTTGGGCGAGGGGGGACTCCTCCCCACGGAGCGTGACCTGGCCCTGCGCTACGAGGTGTCCCGCGAGACCGTACGCCAGGCGCTGCGGGAGCTCCTGCTGGAGGGCCGGCTGCGCCGGCAGGGCCGGGGCACCGTCGTCGCGGGCCCCAAGCTGGAGCAGCCGCTGTCGCTGGCCAGCTACACCGAGGGCGTACGACGGCAGGGGCGCCGGCCGGGCCGGCATCTGATCGGCCTCGACCGCTTCCCGTGCCCCGGGACGCTCGCCGCCGAGGTCGGGGTGCGCCCCGGTGAACCCGTCTGGCATCTGGAGCGTGTGCTGCTCGCCGACGACGAGCGCGTCGGCCTGGAGAGTACGTACGTCTCCGTCGACCGTGTCCCCGAGCTGGACACCCGGTTCGATCCCGACTCCTCCTTCTACGCCTACCTCCGCGACCGGCTCGGTATCTCCTTCGGGGACGCGGACGAGCGGATCGAGACGGTGCTGGCGACTCCCCGCGAGGCGCTGCTGATCGGTACGCCCCCGGCCCTGCCGATGCTGCTGATGCACCGGCTGTCGCGGGACAGCGACGGGCGTCCGCTGGAGCGGGTGCGGACCCTCTTCCGGGGCGACCGCTTCTCCTTCACCACCCACCTCGGCGCCTGACCGGGCGCTCGCCCGGCCCGATCGGCCGAGTCCCGCGCGCTCTCATGCATCACGGAAAGATAACGGGTCTAGTCCAAGTTTGGCAGGTCGTTCACCGTCCCGTTGCCGTTCCGACCTGTGCGGGCCGCCCTCCGCACCGAGCGTGGACGGCGTGAGAGTCATCGTCGTAGGAGCCGGCGTGGTGGGAACCATGCACGCCTGGCACGCAGTGAACCGCGGCCACGAGGTCGTACAGATCGAGCGCGAGAGCGAGGCACGCGGAGCGTCACTCCGTAATTTCGGCCAGATATGGGTCAGTGGCCGGGCCGGCGGCGAGGAGCTGGTCACCGCGCTCCGGGCCCGGGAGCTCTGGGAGGAGATCGGCGCGCGCGTACCCGCTCTCGGCTTCCGGCCCTGCGGCTCCCTGACCCCGCTGCGTGACGAGCTGGAGACCGCCGTCGCCGAGGCGGCCGTCGCCCGGCCCGACGCGGCCGACCGCGGGTACAAGCTGCTCACCGCCGACGAGGCCCGCGTGGCCAACCCCGCGCTGCGCGGCGACTTCACCGGCGCGCTGTGGTGCGAGCGCGACGCGGCCGTCGAGCCGCGTACCGCGCAACTCGCCCTGAGGGAAACCCTGTCGGCCTCCGGCCGCTACACCTTCCTCGGCGGCCGTGAGGTCCGCGAGGTGGTGGGCACCGCTTCCGTACGCGACGACCACGGCGACATCCACACCGGCGACGCCGTGATCCTGGCCACCGGCGCCTGGCTCGGCGGCCTCGTCCGCGAACTGGCCGGCCCCGGCCTGCCCGTGCGCCGTGTCCGCCTCCAGATGATGCAGACCGACCCGCTCGGCGAGGACCTCACCACCTCCGTCGCCGACGCCGACAGCTTCCGCTACTACCCCGCCTATCTCGGCGACGCACTGGACGCCTTCAACGCCGCCCGGCCACAGGCCCCGGCCGCGGCCGAGCACCGGATGCAGTTGCTGATGGTCCAGCGCGCCGACGGCGGGCTGACCATCGGCGACACCCACGAGTACGAGCACCCCTTCGCCTTCGACACGGTGGAGGAGCCGTACGAGCACCTCACCCGGGTCGTCGAGTCCTTCCTCGGCCGGCCGCTGCCACGCGTCCGGCACCGCTGGGCCGGGGTCTACGCCCAGTGCACCGACACCGGCCGAGTCGTCCACCGCCAACAGGTGCGTGACGGCGTCTGGCTGGTCACCGGGCCCGGCGGGCGGGGCATGACCTGCTCGCCCGCCATCGCAGAAGCCACCGCCGACGAACTGGACTGGTGAGGAACATGCCTACCGCCGACAAGCTGAACCTGATCGTCCTCGACATGGCCGGTACGACCGTCGCCGATGGAGGCCTGGTCGAGCAGGCGTTCTCGGCCGCCGCCGAACGCCTCGGCGTGGCACCCGGCTCCGCCGACCACGCCGAGAAGCTCGACCACGTCCGCGCCACCATGGGCGAGTCGAAGATCTCCGTCTTCCGCCATCTCTTCGGCGACGAGGACCGCGCCCGGCGGGCCAACGCCGCCTTCGAGGAGGCGTACGGAGAACTCGGTTACGGCGGCCGGATAGCGCCGATCCCCGGCGCCCGGGAGGCCATCGGGGCGCTTCAGGCCGAAGGCCGCACCGTCGTCCTGACGACCGGCTTCGCCCGCGCCACCCAGGACGCGATCCTCGCAGCCCTCGGCTGGCAGGACCTCGTCGCCCTGACGCTCTGCCCGGCGGACGCGGGCGGCAGGGGCCGCCCGTACCCGGACATGGTCCTCGCCGCCTTCCTGCGCACGGGCGCGGTGGAAGGGGTCCAGCGGATGGTCGTCGCCGGGGACACCTCGTACGACATGCTCAGCGGCGTCCGCTCCGGGGCCGGGATCGTCGCGGGTGTCCTCACCGGCGCCCACGACAAAGACCGGCTCACCCGCCACGGGGCCACCCACGTCATCGGGTCGGTCGCCGAACTGCCGGATCTGATAGCGCGGGCCGAGGCATGAAGCGCGGCCCCGAAGCCGTACCGGAGGCGCAGGCCGGCGGGATCAGGTTCGACCAGGTCAGCGTCGCGTACGACGGCAACACCGTCCTCGACCGGTTCGATCTGACCGTCGGGCCCGGCGAGGTCATGGCCCTCCTCGGGCCGTCCGGCTCCGGGAAGACCACCGCCCTGCGCGCCGTCGCCGGCTTCGTGCGGCCCGTCTCGGGGCGGGTGTTCCTCGGCGGGCGCGACGTCACCGGGCTGCCCCCGCACAAGCGGGGCATCGGCATGGTCGTCCAGCAGTACGCGCTCTTCCCGCACATGCGTGTCGCGGACAACGTCGCCTTCGGGCTCAAGGCGCGCAAGGCGCCGAAGGCCCGGATCCCCGAACTCGTCGCCGACGCCCTCGAACTCGTGGGCATGGCCGGCTACGCCACCCGCCATCCGCGCGAACTCTCCGGCGGCCAGCAGCAGCGCGTCGCCATCGCCCGCGCGCTCGCCACCCGCCCCGGCGTCCTGCTGCTCGACGAACCGCTCTCCGCGCTCGACGCCCAACTGCGCTCCGGCATGCTCGCCGAGCTGGCCCGACTCCACCGTGAACTCCCGGACGTCTCCATCCTGTACGTCACCCACGACCAGGTCGAGGCGCTCACCCTCGCCGACCGGATCGCCGTCATGGACCGGGCGCGGCTCCAGGACTGCGGCACCCCGCAGGAGCTGTACCGCAACCCCCGTACGGAGTTCACCGCGTCCTTCGTCGGCAACGCCAACCTGCTGCCGGTCACCGTCGCCAAGGACCACGTCGATTTCGCCGGCCACCAACTCGCCGTTTCGACAGGCGACTTGAGCGGCGGCGTCACCGCCACCCTCTGTGTCCGGCCGCATCTGGTCGGGCTCGGCGACGGCCCCAACGCCCTGACCGGCACCGTCACCGAAGTCCAGTGGCGCGGCTCGACCCACCGTCTCTACGTGGACGTCGACGGCCACCGGCTCAAGGCGGACCTGCGCGAGCTGCGCGAGCCGCCCGCGCCCGGAGCCACCGCCACCCTCCACTTCGCCACCGAGGACGCGGTGCTGCTGCCTGTGGGGGCGGGGGATGAGTAGCACCGGTCTCGCGGAGAGGGGGCGAATCCCGCGCGTCGTCTGGGCGCTGCCGCCCGTGACCGTCCTCGCGCTGGTCCTGCTCTATCCGCTGGCCCTCGTCGTCCAGCAGTCCGTCTCCCCTGACGAGGGCGGCACCTCACTCACCCCGTACGCCGACGTGTTCGCCTCCGAGGCGTTCCGCGAGGCGCTCACCACCACCGTGTGGCTCGCGGCCGGATCGACCGCCGGCTGTCTCGTCCTCGGCTTTGCCCTCGCCCTGATCATCGCCTTCGTGCCGTTCCCCGGCGGAAAGGCGGTCGCCAGGTTCGTCGACGTCTTCCTCTCCTTCCCGTCGTTCCTGATCACGCTCGCCCTGCTGTTCATGTACGGCACGGTCGGCATGGCCAACGGTCTGTGGACGGATGTCACCGGCGCCGCCGACGGCCCGTTCCACTTCCTGACCACGCCCTGGGGTGTGCTGCTCGCCGAGATCACGTACTTCACGCCGTTCGTGATGCGGCCCCTGCTCGCCGCGTTCTCCCAACTCGACACCGCCCAGCTGGAGGTGGCGTCCTCGCTCGGCGCGAAACCGGCCCGGATCGTACGGCGGGTGATCCTCCCCGAGGCCCTTCCGGCGCTCGCCGCGGGCGGCAGCCTCGTCCTGGTGATGTGCCTGAACGAGTTCGGGATCGTGCTGTTCACCGGCGCGAAGGACGTCACCACCCTGCCGATGCTGATCTACGGCAAGGCGATCCTGGAGTCCGACTACCCGGCCGCCTGTGTCGTCGCCGTCGTCAACATCGCGATCTCCGTGGGCCTCTACAGCCTCTACCGGATGGTGAGCCGCCGTGTTGGTGCATAGCCGGGCCGGGAAGTGGGCCGCCTGGACCGTCTTCCTCCTGCTCTTCGTCCCCCTCTTCGCGGTGCCGCTGTTGGTCGTCGTCGCCGCGTCCCTCGCCACGAACTGGTCCGGGGCCTTCCCCTCCGGACCGACCACCGAGCACTACACCGCGGCCACCAGCGGCGACTCCGTCCGGGCGCTCACCACCAGCCTGGTCACGGCGGTCACCGCGAGCCTGCTCGCCCTGCTCGTCGGCAGCTGGGCGGCGCTGGCTGCCCAGGCGCTCCGCAAGCGCGGAAAGCGGTTCATGGACGTGCTGTTCATGCTGCCGGTCGCCGTGCCGTCCGTCGTCGTCGGCCTCGCGGTGCTGGTCGCCTTCAGCCGGCCGCCGGTGCTGCTGAACGGGACGCGCTGGATCGTCATCCTGGCGCACACCGTCCTGGTCACGGCCTTCGCCTACCAGTCCGTCTCGGCCGCCGCCTCGCGCCTCGACCCGATGTACGAGCAGGCGGCGGCCAGCCTCGGCGCCCGTCCCTCGTACGTCCTGTGGCGGATCAGACTTCCGCTGCTGCTGCCGTCCCTGACGGCGGCCGCGGGGCTCTGCTTCGCCCTGTCCATGGGCGAGTTGAGCGCCACGATGATGCTCTACCCGCCCGACTGGACGCCCCTGCCGGTGCAGATCTTCGCGGCGACCGACCGCGGCTCGCTGTTCACCGGCGCGGCGGTCGCGGTGGTCCTGATGGGGACGACGCTGCTCGTACTGCTCGCCGTCTCCCGTGTCCGGACCAGGGCGTCGTACCGCTGAGACCGGTCCCTCCCGCCTTCCGCCTCCCGTCACCCCTTGCCTTTTCCGCTTCCCGCTTCCCGCGACAACCCGCTGACCGTTCCACAGGAGGACCAGCCATGCGCAAGAACCAGATACAGCCCGCCGCCGCCGTCTGCGGCACGTTCGCCCTCGTCGTGACCCTGGCCGCGTGCGGCGGCTCGTCGAGCGCCGCCGACGAGAAGGTCGTCACCGTCTACAGCGCCGACGGACTCAAGGGTGAGAACGGCGACGGCTGGTACGACAAGGTCTTCGAGGACTTCGAGAAGGAGACCGGCATCAAGGTCGAATACGTCGAGGGAGGCTCCGGAGAGATGGTGCAGCGCGCCGTCCGCGAGAAGTCCAACACCCAGGCCGATGTCATCGTCACCCTGCCGCCGTTCATCCAGCAGGCCGACACGAAGGGCCTTCTCGCCGCGTACGAACCTGTGGGCGCCGACCAGGTCGACGGCGCGGACAAGGCGTCCGACGGCAAGTGGACCTCGGTCGTGAACAACTACTTCGGCTTCGTCTACAACAAGAAGGAGCTGACGAGCCCGCCCACGTCCTGGGAGGAGCTGCTCGACGGGAAGTTCGAGGAGAAGGTCCAGTACTCCACCCCCGGCGTCGCGGGTGACGGGACCGCCGTCCTGATCAAGGCGATGCACGACTTCGGCGGCGAGGAGCCGGCGATGGAGTATCTGAAGAAGCTCCAGACGAACAACGTCGGCCCGTCCGCCTCCACCGGCAAGCTCGCGCCCAAGGTCGACAAGGGCGAACTCCTCGCCGCCAACGGGGATGTCCAGATGAACTTCGCGCAGTCCAAGGACATGCCCAACCTCGGCATCTGGTTCCCGGCCAAGGGTGACGGCCGGCCCACCAGCTTCGCGCTTCCGTACGCGGCGGGGCTGATCGACAAGGCGCCCCACACGGCCAACGGCAAGAAGTTGCTGGACTTCATGCTCTCCGAGCGGGCGCAGAAGGACGTCAGCGCGGTGGGCGGCGGTTTCGCGGCGCGCAAGGACATCAAGGCCACCGACCCCAACGCCGAGAAACTGGCCGCTCTGATGGACGGCGTGGAGATCTTCGAGCCGGACTGGTCGGACATCGGCACGAACCTGGACGGTTACGTGGACGCATGGAAGTCGGCCACCGGCAGCTGATCCGGCACGACGCGGACGGCCCGTCGCCACGTATGACGACTTCATAACAGGTCTGGACCCAGATCTGTTTCTCCTGCTCATCCCCCCAAGGCCCGCCCATCCCCCAAGGCATGCCCCCACGCCTTTGCCCCCTATGCCTCAACTCCTTTGCCCGGACGTGAACTCGGAGGACCCACGTGTCATCAGGTCTGTCTCGCCGCAAGCTCCTCACGGGCGCGGTCGCCCTCGCCACCGCCGCCGGACCCCTCGCCGCTGCCACCGCGCACGCCGCGGCCCGTACTCCCAAAGTCCTGGTCATCGGCCTGGACGGCGCCCTGCTCGGCCGGATCAGGGACACCGACGCGCCGCGTCTCGACGCTCTGATGGCGAGCGGTCTCACCTCGGTGAGCCCGCTCCCCGCCGATCCCATGGCCCCGACGGTGTCGGGGCCCGGCTGGTCCACCGTCATCACCGGTGTCTGGCCCGACAAGCACGGGGTGAAGGACAACAACTTCACCGGTCACCGGTTCGGCCAGTACCCGGACTTCCTCACCCGTATCGAGACCGCGAGGCCCACGCTGTCGACGTACGCCGTCGCCTCCTGGAATCCGGTCACCACGACGATCTTCTCCGCCGCGGTCGACACCCGCGTCTCCACGCCCTCGGCCGAGTACGACACCGGCACCACGGCCCGGGCGGTCGCCGAGCTGCGTGACGGCAACCGCGACGCGGTCTTCGTCCATCTCGACAACATCGACCACGCGGGCCACAGTTACGGCGCCGCTTCCGCGCGCTACCTGGAGGCGATCCGGGAGGCGGACGCGCAGGTGGGGCGAATGGTGGACGCGGTGCGGGCGCGGAGCGGTTACGGCTCCGAGGACTGGCTCATCATGGTCACCACCGACCACGGGCACACCGACGCGGGCGGCCACGGTGGCTCCAGCAGTGCCGAGCGGCAGACGTTCCTCATCGCGGCCGGCGGCTCCATCACCGCGGGCTCGACGCGCCACGACATCAAGATGCCCGACGTCGCCGCGTCGGCGCTCGCGCACCTCGGCATTCCCATCGCCGCGTCGTGGGGGCTGGACGGCCGCCCGCTGCAACAGCCCGCGCCGGACGCCTTCGACAGCCTGCGTCCCCTGCTGACGGGCCGCGTCGACGAGACCGGAATCCCGGCCGGCACCCTGGGCTTCACCCACACCCCGCCGGCCGGCTGGTCCGTCGACAACCGGGCGATGGGCAGCGGCGGCGTCACCGAGTGGCGCGGCTGGGCCTTCACCACCGACGAGTTCTGGACCGGGGCGGAGCGGGGACAGTGGCGCGAGAACAACGTACGGGCGCGGAACGTCTTCGCTGTCGCCGACGGTGACGAATGGGTGGACAAGGCGTCGACGGGCACCTTCGACTCCACCCTGGTCAGCCCGGCCTGGCCGGTCACCGGAGGCCGTACAGCCACGCTCACGTACACCACGCACTACCGTCACGAGTCGCCCCAGAAGGGCGAGGTGCTCGTCTCGTACGACGGCGGCACCCCGGTCCCGGTGAGGACCTACACCGCGGACGTCGTGTCCCGGGTCGAGTCGATCCCCCTCCAGGTCCCGGCGGGTGCCCGCACGGCGCAGGTCCGGTTCCGCTACACGGCGGGCAACAACTGGTACTGGACGGTGGATCGGGTGGGGATCGGCGGTGCGTGAGCCGTCAGGGGATTGACGGATTGGTGTCAGGGCTCGTTGGGCAGTGAGCAGGGGAACTTCATGTCATGTCCACGACTCTCTCCCCCCAAGGAGGTCGACCATGCACATCCGTAAGTTGACCGGCGGACTCGTTGCCGCGCTGGCTGTCACGTTCTCCCTGATGAGCGGCCAGGCCACGGCCGCCCCTTCCACCACCGAGGACGTGGCCGCGGCGGCTCGCGTCGTCACCTACGACGCGAGCGCCTCGGCGGAGTTCAGGTCCGCGGTCGACCGGGGGGCGGCGATCTGGAACGAGAGCGTCGACGCCGTCGAACTGCGCCCGGTCGCCTCCGGCCAGCGCGCCAACATCCGCATCCTGGCCGACAACGGCTGGCCCCGCGCCCAGACCACGTCGCTGGGCAACGGAACCGTCTGGATCGGCCGCCAGGCGGTGAACGAGGGTCACAACACGATCCGCATCTCGTCGCACGAACTGGGCCACATACTGGGCCTGCCGGACATCAAGCCCGGCCCCTGCAGCAGCCTGATGTCCGGCTCCACCGCGGGCACCTCGTGCACCAACGCGTACCCGAACGCGGCCGAGAAGTCGGCGGTCGAGGGCTACTTCGGCGGCGCCTTCGCACGCACGGCCGGAGACGCACCGCTCAACACGCTGATCGTGGACTGATCACCGGGACCTGACTCCCACCACCCGTACGCCCCGGAGCGCGATCCGCACTCCGGGGCGTACGGCCCTCGACACCCCCAATTCGCCTGCCGCCAAGCCCTGTCCGGCGCTACGGTGCGCTGATCGAGGGCCGCGACGCCGGGGCCCCGGACCGTTGGGCCCGTGGCGTCGGGGTGGTCAGGGGCGGCGGGGCAGGCCCAGTTCGGCCGCTCTCAGCCCGGCCTGGAAGCGGGAGTCCGCCTCCAGGGCGGACATCAGTTCGGCGACGCGCCGGCGGTACGTGCGCAGTGAGACGCCGAGCCGTCGGGCCGAGGTCTCGTCGGTGAGTCCCGAGGCGAGCGCTTCGAGGATCGCGCGGCCCTCCGCGTCGAGGTGCGGGACATCACCGCGCAGATAGGTGTCGAGATCGACGGCGCTGTCCCAGATCGCCCGGAACATCGAGTGGACGCCCTCCACCAGGGTCTCCGACGTCGTCACCGTGTACTCGCGGCCGGCGGGGGACGCCGGGGCCTCCCGGCCCGCGAGGATCATCACCCGCCGGTCGATGAGGATCGTCTCGTGCGGCAGCAGCGACCCGCTGATCCGTACGAGCGCGCCCCGGTCCCGTACCTCCCGCAGATGGGCCCTCGCCTCCTCGTCGGCGAGCGCCACGGGGCTGAGGAGCTTGCGGACCGTGATCCGGCCCCCGGAATCCGCAGGACCACCCATCCGCTTCGCGATCCCCGCCCTGGCCTCCGGCAGCGACCAGGTGTCGAGGTCCCGTGCGGCGCACACGAACTCGGTCCGCGCGGAGTCGAAGAGATGGCCGGCACGCGCGACGAGCTCCGCGTCGCCCCGCACCGAGAACACTCGCTCGTTCCGCATACCACCAGTCTGGCAGCAAGCTGCCACGACCTCGCCGGGCTCCGCGCCCGGGGCCACGATGAAGCCATGACGATCACGACATTCCCCCTGGGCGGAGACCTGCCCGTCAACCGTCTCGGCTTCGGCGCGATGCGCCTGGCCAGGAACACCTTCGACGGCCCGGCACGAGACCCCGGCACCGGCCGGGCGGTGCTCCGGCGGGCGGTCGAGCTGGGCGTGAACCACATCGACACGGCCGGTTTCTACGGCGTCGGGGACGTATGGGCCAACGAGATGATCCGTACGGCGCTGACGCCCTACCCCGAAGGCCTGGTGATCGCGACGAAGGTCGGCCCGCTGCTCGGACCGACCGGCAGGCCGACCGGGCAGGCGGCCCCCGACCAGCTGCGCGGCCTGGTCGAGGGCGATCTGCGCGCCCTCGGTCTCGACCGGCTCGACCTCGTCTATCTGCGGGTGGGCGCGGCGGGTGGGCCCGGCGGCGAGTCGATCGGCGAACGGTTCGCGGTGCTGGCCCAGCTCCGCGAGGAGGGGCTGATCCGCCATCTGGGCGTCAGCAACGTCGACCTCGCCCAGTTCCAGGAGGCCCGCTCGGTCGCGCCCGTCACGGCGGTGCAGAACGCGTACGCGGACGACATGGCGCTGCTCGCCGAGTGCGAGCGGGCGGGCATCGCGTACGTGCCCTACTTCCCGCTCGGCGGCGGCCACACCCCGCTCGACACCACCCGCCTCGAAAAGGTCGCGGCCCGCCTGGGCGCGACCGTCCCCCAGGTCGCGCTCAGCGCGCTGCTGGCATCCTCGCCGAGCGTCCTGGCGATCCCCGGAACGGGCTCCGTCGAGCACTTGGAGGAGAACCTCGGGGCGAGCGGTCTTGCTCTCGGGGAGAGGGAACTGGCCGAGCTGCGTGGCTGACGGCCCCGCGTCGACAGCCGCCCGGACGGACGGGCGCCGCCCCCCGGCGAAGGCCGGGGGGCGGCGTCGTACCCAGGGGCGGTCGCCCGACACCGTTACGTCGGGATGGGTTTGATTTTGCTGCAGTTCTTCCAGTCGACCCAGGGGCGGGCGCCGCCGCTTTTGGGGGCGGTGGCGTAGGTGGGGTTGCCGGTGATCTGTTGTGATTTCTCTTCGTGGGTGACTTCGATGCCGAAGAGTTTGAAGCCGAGGGTGAACTGGCCG